>DASYYT010000223.1:0-30621 GCA_035949755.1 Candidatus Sulfotelmatobacter sp. | reverse complement strand
AGAATGTATCCCACTGCCTTGGAAATAAACATTCCGCTGAATGCCCCCAGCAACGTGGCAAAGCCCACCACCGATGCGACCGCGCTGCGGGGAAACATGTCCGAAGCCAGCGTATAGATATTGGCCGACCACCCCTGATGCGCTCCGGCCGCCAACGCCACCAGGCCCACGGCAACCCACGCATCGCGGATCACAGCGGCCAGCATGATCGGCGTTACCGCCAGCGCGCACATAAGCATTGCCGTCTTGCGGCTGGCATTCAGCGTCCATCCTCTTTTCAGCAGCGAGGACGAGAGCCATCCGCCGGCTATGCTTCCCACACTAGCCCCGCTATAAATCACAAACAGCGGAAGAGCCATTCCTCTCAAGTCCAGCTTCAGATTGCGATTCAAAAAATCCGGCATCCAGAACAGGTATACAAACCAGATCGGGTCGGTGAACATTTTAGCCAAGCCCACTGCCCATGCCTGCCGCAACTTCAGCAGAGTCCGCCACGGCACCGTGTTTTCCGTTTCCGGCGGATCACTCTGGATGTAGGCCAACTCCCCGGGCGAGACCAGGCCGCTCTTTTCTGGCCGGTGATACAGGGCCAGCCATAGGACAATCCACACCATTCCCAGCGCGCCCGTGCCGATAAACGCCATGCGCCATCCGAATCGCAACGTGAGCCAAGGCACGATCAGCGGAGCGACGATGGCGCCGACATTCGTGCCGGAATTGAAGATCCCGGTTGCCAGCGCCCGCTCTTTCTTTGGAAACCATTCCGCGACCGCCTTGATGGACGCGGGAAAGCTGCCGGACTCGCCAATGCCCAGGCTGAATCGCGCCGCGGCAAACTGAAAAACCGATCCCGCCGCCGCGTGCGCCATCGCCGACACGCTCCAGAACAAGACCGCCAGGGAAAAACCCTTTCGCGTTCCGATGCGATCGATCAATTTTCCGATGAACAGCAATCCCAGGCCGTAGGCCAGTTGGAACGCTACGACAATGTTCGAATATCCTTCCTCCGTCCATCCAAACTGCACCTGCAGCGTCGGCTTGAGCAGGCCGATTACCTGCCGGTCCATGTAATTCACCGTAGCGGCAAAAAACAAAAGCCCGCAGATGAGCCAGCGCGCGTTGCCGTCGCCATGCATCTCCGTGGGCGCACTTTCACCGGGTCGCGAAATGGAGGAATCAGATTTCATGGATTGCCGCTCAGGCCGCCCGCTCGCCAATCGCCTGCTGCAGAACTGATATATTCATGGCGAGATAAGCTCCTGAACCTTCCGCGCTATGACACCCTTCCTCGGCGAAGATTCCCTGCTCTCCACTGAATCCGCCCGGCGCCTGTATCACGGCTATGCCGCCCCGCAGCCGATCCTCGATTACCACTGCCATCTTTCCCCGCAAGACATCGCCGGGAACCGCCGCTTCCACGATCTTTTCGAAATCTGGCTCGCCGGCGACCACTATAAATGGCGCGCCATGCGCGCCAACGGCGTACCGGAACGATACATCACCGGCGCCGCTGCTCCGTACGAAAAATTCCTGGCGTGGGCGCGCACCGTCCCCTACACGCTGCGCAATCCGCTCTACCACTGGACTCATCTCGAACTGCAGTGCTATTTTGGCATCACGGAATTGTTGGATGAAAAGTCCGCGCCGAAAATATGGGAACGCGCGAACGCGGCCCTCGCCCAGGATCTGACCGCTCACGGCATTCTGAACAAGTTCCATGTGGAAGTCGTGTGCACCACTGACGATCCCGCCGATGACCTCCGCCATCATCGCGAAATCGCGAGCTCCAACCTGCCCACACGTGTCTTTCCCTGCTTTCGTCCGGACAAAGCCTTAGCCATCGGCAACGAAGAATTTCCCGGCTGGGTCGCTAAGCTTTCGCGTGCCGCCGGCATTGACATTCGCGATCTCAATACATTCCTCGATGCGCTTCGCAAGCGGCACCATGATTTCCATGCGCTCGGTTGCCGCCTCTCCGATCACGGGCTGGATCATTGTTATGCAACTCCATGCAGCCACCGGACGGCGGCAGAAATCTTCTCCAAAGCCCAGGCTGCCAAAGCTCTGTCAGGAGAGGATTGCATTCAATTCGCCTCGTTCATGATGTTTTTTTTCGCCCGCCTTGACGCCGAACAAGGCTGGACCAAGCAGCTCCACCTCGGCGCCCGCCGCAACGTCAACTCGTCTGCCTGCCGCGAACTCGGCCCCGACACGGGCTACGACACCATCGGAGATTTCCCGCAGATCGGCCCGTTGACGGCCTATCTCGACCTGCTCACGCGGGAAAATGCCTTGCCCCGCATGATTCTCTATAACGTGAATCCCTCCGATACCTTTTCTTTTGCCACCCTGATCGGCAGTTTTCAGGGTGGCGATCAGCCCGGCAAAATCCAGTACGGCAGCGCCTGGTGGTTCCTGGACCAGAAGCAGGGCATCACCGCGCAACTCGACGCACTTTCCAACGTGGGCCTGCTCTCCCGTTTCATCGGTATGGTGACCGACTCGCGCTCGTTCATGTCTTATCCCAGGCATGAATATTTTCGCCGTATTCTCTGCGATCTCATCGGCAAGGAAGTCGAGCGCGGCGAGATCCCCGATGACAATGCCCTCCTCAGCCGCCTGATTCAGGATGTCTGTCACAACAACGCACAACGGTACCTGCAACTTCCGGATAAGAAATGAACGTTCGAGTCCGATTCCCGCGACTTCCTGCATCTCCGATCAGTTAAAATAACCTAAGAGCCGAACCACCTCTAACACTCAAGCTGGAAAGGGAAGAAGTGCGCCTTAAAGAGCCTTTGTCACACTTATGCCTCCGGACTTTCCTTTTTCTGGTTACGGTTCTGCTCCTGGTCTGTGCCGGTTTCGCCGACAACGCCGCCTTCGACCTCATCGGCCCTAAGGTCGAAGTACGCGTGCAGCGCGACAAGGCCACCCTGCCGATTGCGGAAGTCCCGAACCTGGTGCCCGGAGATCGCCTCTGGATCCATCCCGATCTGCCCGATAGCCAGTCGGTTCGTTATCTGATGGTGGTGGTCTTCCTTCGCGGCGCGACCAATCCTCCCCCGGATTCCTGGTTCACCCGTGTGGAAACCTGGAGCAAACCCGTCCACGATGAAGGAGTTTTTGTTGTGGTTCCCGACGAAGCGGAAGAGGCCCTCATCTTCCTCGCGCCTGAAACCGGGGGGGCCTTCAGCACGCTGCGCAGCGCCGTTCGCGGCAAGCCCGGAGCTTTCGTCCGCGCTGCGCAAGACCTGCAGCAGGCCAGCCTCGATCGCATGCGCCTGGAAAAATATCTCGACGCGGTTCGCGAAACCTACAGCAGCGATCCTGACAAGTTGAAGTCCCACACCACGCTGCTGGCGCGCAGCCTAAATGTTCGCCTGGACAACCAGTGCTTCGACAAGCCCAGCGCCCAGCAAGTCCCCTGCCTGACCCAGAACACCGATCAGCTCGTTCTCGACGACGCCCACAGCCAGACCATGGTTGCTACTCTGACCTCCGGCGCGTCCTCCGATCTGCTGGCGCAGATCAGCGCCAGTCCCACCGCCCGCGGCGGATATTACAGCGCATACGTGGGCGCGGTGGTCGATGTTGCCCGCATCCTCAGCACCACCCACACCGCCCAATATCAATACATTCCCGCGCTGGCCTTGCCCAGGCAGAACGAACTCAATCTCCGCCTCAACAATCCTCCCTCCTTCCGCAATCCCAAGTCGGTGCTGGTCATCGGCCTGCCTCTGGTGAAACCCGCGCCCCCTCCGCCTTTGCGCGCCGTTGATCCACCGCAGATTTTCTGTGCCGGCAGGCCGTCGCTGATTTTCCCCGCTGAGGGCGCGCCTTTAGTCTTTGCCACCGAACTCGCCCACAATTTTGTCCTGCACGTCGACACTAAATCGGGCCCTGGCATCGACCTCCCTGCCGAGCCCAACGCGCTCCACGGCGGATTTGAAGTCGACACTCACGCCCTTCAGTCTGCCGACCTCGACGGCGAGGTCACCGGAACGCTTCGCGGCTATTGGGGATTCCATACCTTTGACGGTCCGCATTACCGGCTCCGCACTTCGCGCCCAGCCCAATGGATTGTCGCCTCAAAAGACGCCAGCGCCCTCATCGTGGGCCGCGAAGATACTCTGCACCTGCAGTCTTCCGATGCTTGCTGCGTCAGCGAAGTCACGCTGAAGGACGGGCAGGGAAAAATCCTGAAGACCGAGTGGAAGTCTTCCAAGCCCGACGAACTCGAAGTGAAGGTTCCGCTGCAGAACGCCAGCGCCGGATGGGTCAGCATGCAGATCAGGAAATTTGGACTGCACGAGATCGACGAGATTCCGCTGCATACCTACGCCGAAGCCGGACGCCTCGACAGCTTCGCCATTCATGCCGGGGATGCAAATGGCGTGCTAAAAGGCACGCGCCTCGATCAGGTCGCCAGCCTTGAGGTCAATGGAATCCTGTTTACGCCCGATTCGCTGGGCCGCGACAACCAGCAGGATGAGCTCAAACTGAGCGCCCCCGACGTCAGCAAGACTAAGCTCCACGCCGGCGACTCCATCACCCTTCATGCTTCCTTGAAGGATGGCCGCACTCTCGATCTCAAGACTCAAGTCGAGGCCCAGCGCCCGGCAGTCTCCATCCTGACGAAGAGCATCCAACTGGATCAGTCCGCGCCCCCGGCAGTTCGTTTGGGCAGCGAGGAAGAATTGCCCCAGGACGGCCGCCTCAATTTCTCGCTCAAAACTCAGGTTCCCGAAACCTTCCCGTCCACGGAAAAAATCGAAGTTGCCACGGCCGACGAAACCTTTCGCGTCCTGCTCAGCTTCAAAGACGGCAATCTCACCATGCAGGATACGAAAACCGTTCTTGCCGTGCTCGATCCCATGAAGCTGCTCGGCCCCTCGGCCTTCGGGCCTTTGAAGTTCCGGCCCGTTTCCGACGGCGGCATCAGCGGAGACTGGCAGCCGCTCGTCAACTTGGTTCGCATCCCCATGCTGACCAGTATCCATTGCATGACCGGTACGGAAAAGCAGTGCACTCTGAACGGCGACAAACTCTTCCTGCTCGACTCGGTCAGCACCGACGCCGATTTCACCAACCCCGTGACCGTCCCTGAAGGATTTGTCGAAGACGCACTGGCGATTCCGCCGCCCAAAGGAAAAACGCTCTATATCAAGCTCCGCGACGACCCCGACACGGTGGACACCGTCCCCCTCCCGCTCCCCCCATCCCAATAGAGTCTGAATCCAAATCTGCTGGAACAGTTATCCTTCGGGCCTACGACCACTGTCCAACGTTGTACGAAGGTAACTCCGCTTGGCCCCACGCCTGGCGATAGCATCTTTGCAGCGCGAATTCCGCGCGATCGCTGCGGAGCCTTCCGTATGTCTATTCGAAGATTCGTCCTTACTTATGCTGCCGGCATTCTGGCGTGGGCCGCCGCTGGGCTGGCGCAGGATTCCCAATCCATCGCCGATGTCGCTCGCCAGACCCGGCAGAAGCAACAGCAGCAGGCCGCGGCCGCTTCCGATGCCGCCAATGGCCCGGCCGATCCCAGCGCAAAGGTTCCGGCCAAAGCCGCTCACGTCTATACCAATGACGAGATTCCCGAGCACACCGGCCCGGACGTAAATTCCAGCCCCAGGACTCCAGCCGGCACCCGAGAGAACTACAAGGGCGGCAAACAATCTGCGGAACAATGGAAATCTCAGATCCGCCAACTGAAGAACAACATTGCCTCCCTGCACAGGCAAATCGATAACATCCAAAATTCAGTCCGTTTTGCGGGCGGCAATTACGAGCGGCACGTCCTCTACAATGACCGGCAGCGCCAGAAAGAACAGCAAGTGGAAAATTTGAAATCGCAGCTGGATCAGCAACAAAAACGCCTGGAAGACATGCAGGAACAGGCGCGCCACCAGGGCTACAGCAGTGCCGTCTACGACCCGTAAAAATCAGAACCAGATGTGAATCTCCGCGACGCTTACTCGCTCTTCGCCGGATACGGGTTCGAATATCTCAGCACGGTCGATAAATCGATCCCTCGGACGATGTTATCCGAATGGTAGAACAGTCCCCAGGAGTCGATGGTCGAGTTGTCGGGAAAGATGCAAGCCTCAAGAATCTTGTCCACGTTATTTTTCGTAGCCAGCGAGACCCAGCCTCCGCCCGCCGCGGCAGTTGCGCCGATCTCGGCGCCGCCCAACTGCGTGCAATAGTAGGACGCTGGATTCCCATTGCCCTGCCCGTTCCACGGCACTTGCGCGTAGTAGGCCAGCGCCGCCAGAGTGGGTTTCGTCGTGTACAAAGTGTCGAGCGAAAGATGGATGCGCGATCCATCGCTGGCCAGCGTGTACTGGCAAAACAGTTCCACTCCCGCCAGCAGCAGCCAATCCTGCTCCGGATTATTCGTGCCGTACACCGCGAGCCGCAACTCCACGATGCCACCAGTCGAAGTGCAGTAAGCCTCCGCCGGCCCGACTTGAGCAGGCGCCGCGGTTTTCGCTTTTTGCGCGAACCCATTCGCTCCTGCGGCCAGTAAACCGAAAATCACCATCGCTCGCATCACTCGCATCTTGTCCTCCCCGATCGGTTGAATCAGGCGCGAAGTCTATCACAGAAGCAAGGCTCCGCAGCCGAATCCGCCTCGCGTAGGACCCCAGGCCATGGGCTCGGTATGAATGGCAACTTGTCCCCACGAATCACACTCGGTAATTTTTGGCATTCCCTGAATCCCTCGTCTCATGCGAAATTAGTTCATGCCCCTGGTCGTTCGCCCGTCGCCGATTCACTCTGTGGGTGTCTACACCACCACGCCCATCCGCAAGGGAACCCGCGTCGTGGAATACGCCGGCGAACGCATCACTCGGGAAGAGGCCGACCGCCGCTACGATGGCGTTTCCCGAACCTATTTATATGGCCTGGAAGACGGTAAGACCGTGATCGACGGCGAAGGTCTGGGCGCGTACCTGAATCACTCCTGCGACCCCAACTGTGAGGTGGACGAGGTCAAGGGCCGCGTATGGCTCTTCGCCCTCCGCGATATCGCCGCCGGGGAAGAACTCGTGTGGGACTACAACCTCTACGACGACGAAGAACCTGCCCCCTGCCACTGCGGCTCGTCCAAATGCCGCGGCACGATGTATTCCAGAGAATGGATGGCCAAAATGCGCCGCCGCGAAGCCCGAAGAAAGAATGAAATCTCTGGCGATCGTCGAGAACCACAGAAAGAGAGGTTACCTCGCAGGCGCAGCGGTTCAGTCGCCTGAACCAGTTCTCTGTGCTCCTCTGTGTCCCCCGTGGTGAATGGCTTCCGACTCTACCGGTGCTCCGGCGCCTTCCCGTGTTCTCGCCAGCCCTCAATAATCAAATACAGCACGGGAATGAAAAATAAATTCAGCACGGTCGACATAATCATGCCGCCAAACACCGTCGTTCCCACCGAATGCCGTCCGTTCTCTCCCGCTCCGCTCGCGAACACCAGTGGCACCACGCCCAAAATAAACGCCAGCGAAGTCATCAGAATCGGACGCAGCCGGATCGTAGCCGCCTGCACTGCCGACTCCACTAGCGGCAACCCGCGCTCGCGCAACTGCTCGGAAAATTCCACAATCAGAATCGCATTCTTGCTCGCTAAGCCGATCAACATCACGAGTCCCACCTGGCAGAACACATCGTTCTGCAGCCCGCGAATCCACTGTCCGCCCAGCGCCCCGAGCAGCGCCATGGGCACCGCCAACAGCACAATGAATGGCAGCACGAAGCTCTCGTACTGCGCCGACAACGTGAGATACACCACCAGCGAGCCCAACCCAAACAACAGCAGCGATGTTCCTCCCGCCTGCAATTCTTCCAACGACAGTCCTGTCCAGCTATAGGAGAATCCCTGCGGCAGTTTCTTCGCCAGGTTCTCCATCTCGGCAATCGCCTGCCCCGAGCTGTATCCCGGCTTGGGCGAGCCATCAATTTCAGCCGACCGGAACAGGTTGTAGTGGCTGATCACCTGCGGCGTGGTTGTCTGCGTGATCGTGATCAGGTTCTCCAGCGGCACCATCGCCCCGCTGTCCGATCGCACGTAGAACTCCTTCATATCTTGCGCCGTCGCCCGGAACTGTTTGTCCGCCTGCACGTACACGCGGTACGACCGGTTGTTGAAGTCGAAATCGTTGACATACGCCGATCCCATGTACACGCCCAGCGTGTCGGTAATCTGCGAAAGCGGCACATGCAGGCTCTTCGCCTTCTCGCGGTCAATCGTCACCACATATTGCGGATCGTTCGCCGTAAACGGACTGTACAGCCCGACAAGCTCCTTGCTTCCCGCCGCCTGGCCCATCAATCCGTGAGTCGCGCCTGCGAGTTCCTCGAGCGTGTGTCCACCCAGATCCTGCACCACGAACTGAAATCCGCCGAACTGGCCTAATCCCTGAATGGGCGGCGGCAACGTCGCAAACACGATTGCCCCTGACACTCCAAACAGCATGGGGCGCACCCGGTTCACAATGGCGGTCGCCGAATGCGCCTCGCCCTTGCGCTGCGAATACGGCTTCAGCGGAACAAAAATTAATCCCTGATTTGCCGCCGCTCCCGCGAAGCTGAAGCCCGCAATCGAAAACGTCCCTTCCGCCTCCGGAACGTGCGCCAGCATACCCGCGACCTGGCTGCCGATGGATTCCGTATAGTCGAGAGAAGCCCCCGATGGCGCCTGGATTACGATGATGAAATACCCCTGATCCTCATTCGGCACGAAGCCCGTCGGCACCCGCGTGAATACGTAGTAAGTGAGCCCCAGGCCGGCGAAAAACAGCAACGCCATCACCAGCTTATATTCGAGCACGTGATGCAGCAGGCTGCGGTATCCCCGGGTCATTACCACGACGCCGTCATCAAACTTCTGCAGCCACCACCACTTATGGCGATGTGAGTCGCGCAGAAAAATTGCCGCCAGCACTGGAGCCAGCGTCAGCGCGTTGAAGGCGGAAATGGCAATGGAGAATGCGATGGTCAGCGCAAACTGGCGAAACAGAATGCCGGTCGTACCGGGAAAGAACGCTACCGGAACAAACACGGCCACCAGCACCAGGGACGTGGCGATCACGGCGCCGGTAATCTCGTGGGTGGCGGCTGCCGCCGCTTTGCGCGAGTCGCGTTCCCCCTCGGCCATATGGCGCTCAATGTTTTCAATGACCACGATCGCATCGTCGACCACCAGTCCGGTGGCCAGCGTGATGCCGAACAACGTCAGTGTGTTAATCGAGAATCCGAGTAACTTCACAAAGGTGAAGGTCCCGATCAGCGAAACCGGAGTGGCAATGAAGTGAATCATCGTCGTCCTCCAGTCGCCGAGGAAGATAAAGATCACCAGGATGACCAGCAGGATCGCCGAACCTACCGTGTAGACCACGTCGCGAATGGACTCGCTCACCGCATCGGTCGTATCGAATGCCAGTTGGTAATGCATCCCGGGCGGAAAGCTTTTCGACAGCCGGGAAAGTTCGGCGATGGCTCGCCGGTCCACGTCGAGCGCGTTCGCCGTGGAGAGCTGCAGAACTGCAATGCCCACCGCGTCGTGTCCGTTAAACTGCAGGTCATTTGCGTAGGTTTCAGCGCCCAGTTCAGCCCGGCCCACATCCTTTAACCGCACCAGCGTGCCGTCGGCATTCGTTTTCAGAATGATGTCTTCGAACTGGGACGCTTCGCTCAGCCGTCCCACCGCTCGCACGCTCACCTGGTAGTTTTGCCCCGGCATCGCGGGCTGCTGCCCCACCTGCCCGGCAGCTACTTCCACGTTCTGCTCCGACAAAGCATTCACCACATCGGGCGCCGTCAGCCCGCGTCCCGCCATCCGCACCGGGTCCAGCCACAGCCGCATCGAGTACTTGCGCTCGCCAAAGATGATTACATCCGCGACCCCCGGAATTCTCTTCAGCGCATCCCTCACATATACGTCGAGGTAGTTGCTCATGAACAGCGTGGAGTACCGGTTATTGTCGGAAATGACGGCCGCGCCAAAAACGAAGTTCTGCGAGGTCTTCGCCGTCGTGATCCCCACAGCCTTGACTGCGCTAGGCAATCGCCCTTGCGCTGTGTTCACGCGGTTCTGAATATCCACCGTTGCCAGATCTGGATTCCGCGTCAGATCGAACGTGACCACAATCGAGCTCGTCCCGTCGTTCCCGCTGGTCGAGGTCATGTACTTCATGCCCTCAGCCCCGTTGATCTGCTGCTCCAGCGGGATCGTGACCGCGCTCTCCACCGTCTGCGCGCTGGCTCCGATGTAGGCGCTGGTGACGCCGACCTGCGGCGGCGCAAGGGTTGGAAACTGGGCAACCGGAAGCGTTGGGATCACCGCCGCGCCCGCCAGAACGATCAGTAGTGCGCACACCGACGCAAATACCGGACGTCTTATGAAGAAGTTCACTAACATGAATAGTCCTGAACCCGAAGTCAGAAATGAGAAGTCAGAATGCAGAATGGGCGACCGGTTGATTCTGCATTCTGACTTCTTCCTTCTGAATTCTCACTTCTGCACTGGTAGAGAGCGATCTGCGGCGCTGGCTCACTGCTCATCGCTCATCTAGCTCTGCGGAATCACTGGCGCCCCATCCATCAAGAACTGCGTCCCCGAGACGATCACCTTATCTCCCGGTTTGATCCCTTCCCGCACTTCAAAGTCGTTGCCCACCGTTTGCCCAATCGTCAGTGGCTTCTGTTTTGCCACATAACCGCCGCCTTGCGGTTCGGCCACGAATGCAAAGTACTGCCCGGCCATGCGAGTGATTGCCAGGATCGGCACTTCCGGGCTCTGGTGCGTCCCCCACACGATGCGCGCGCGAATAAACTGGGACTGTCGCAGCGCGTCGTTGCCATTCGCGATCCGCGCCTTTACCAGCACGGTCTGTGTCGTGTTATCCACCTGGGGCGAGATAAAGCTGATCCGGGTATCGGCCAGCACCTTCCCATTGCTGTCCAGAACCTGTACCGGCAAGTTCATCTTCAGTTGCGACGAGCGCTCGACCGGCACATACACATACGCTTCCAGGCTTCCGGGCTGATCCACGGTGGTGACTTGCGTGGTCGTGGTGACCCGGTCGCCCACCCGCACCGGAATATCTCCCACGATTCCAGCTCGGGGCGCGACTACCTTATAGTAATGAAGCTGCACTTCCTGCTCGCGCACCTGCGCGGCGAGCGATTCCATCTGCGCCTGGGCCGCCTCCAGCGTCGCTTTGGCCTGATCCAGATCTTGTTTGCTCACCACTCCCGCTGCCGCCAGTCCCTCCGACCTCTCATACTGCCGTTTCGCAAGGTTCAAATTGGCCTGCTGCGCCGCGCGGGAATCTTCCAGGCTCTTCACGGTGGACTGTTGTTTTAGCGGATCGATCTCCATCAATGCCCTGTCCGCTTCCACGCGGTCTCCCGAGTGCACGAAGATCTGCGTGATCTGTCCCTCTACCTGCGGCATAATGACAGCCGAATCGCGCGACTTCAGCGTCGCCACGTACTCCGACGTGTCGTTGACCGGCACGTCTTTTGCCTCCAGCACTTTCACCGGCATGGCCGGAGGTCCCCCGGCGTGCGGATTCTGCGCTGCATTCTTCGAGCACGCCACCGCCCCCGCGATGACGGCAGCCAGCAAACCTCCGATCAATAATTTATTTGCCATAAATGTTTTCTGGAACTCTCCAACCCTTACGGGGGCGCCGAATCCAACCCCACATGGTACCAGCCCGACGTTCCATATCGCGACATCGGAACGCCGATTGTACTCCGAAATATCGTTTTTCTCCCTTATCTCTGTGTCCTCTGGGGTCAGTCTTGTTGCCCTACCCCGCAATCATCTTCCCCAAAATTTCTTTCACCAGTTTGGCCGCTACAATAGCGGTCATCCCTCCCATATCCCGCACCGGGTTGTACTCCACCACGTCCGCTCCCGCAATCTCTCCGGCAATCGCATGCACATGAGCAATCGCCTCCCGCACCGACATCCCTCCCGGCTCGCGATGGGAAAGCCCAGGCGCAAACGCCGGATCCAGCACATCCATATCAAAGCTGACATAGGCCGCTCCCGCGGCCTTCAGCTTCTCGTAAGCCGGCAGGGCTTTCATCTCGATGACCTCGACTCCAAATCGCCGCGCCTGCTCCCGCTGATGTCCGTTCATCGTGCGAATCCCCACCTGGACGAGCCGCTTCGCCAATCCTGATTCCATGATCCGCGCAAAAGGACAGGCGTGCGACAACCGGTTTCCCTCGAACTCGTCATACAAATCCGGGTGTGCATCGAAATGATAGATGGTCAACTCCTTATAACGCTGCGCCAGCGCCTTCACGATCGGATACGTAATCGAATGATCCCCGCCCAGACACACGGGCCGCTTGCCCTGCTCAATTAGCGCGCCCACTCCGCCCTCGATCGCGGCCAAAGCGTTCTCCTCGGCGAACTCCAAATCGCCGGCATCTTCATAAGCTCCGGGGGCTCCCAGATCCACGCCCGACTCGGTCCACGAGTTCGAAGCATCGCAGTGCAATGCCTCCCGAATCTTTGCCGGAGCCTCCCCCGCTCCTCTCAGATAGGAAGACTGCCCATCAAACGGAATACCCAAAAGACTTGGAATATCTGTTCTTGCCATCGGTTTGACCGTACCGCCGGCGTCCCGCCGGCTGTCGCGAGCGCGTCTCGCGCTCGCACCCGCCAGTGAGATTACCGATTCCGGGCTTGTACAGCAATTGCCCTAACACAGTTTGGCGCGCTGTGGAAACTTCGTAACGTCAGCAACTCGCACCAGAAAGGGTGGGGATTTTGACTTTACTGGCAAAACTCTGTGTCCTCCGTTTCCTCTGTGGTGAAGCTTTTGGGTTTCCGTCCGCATCCTTTATCCTATAAACACCACTCTTATGACCCCGAAAACCAAGACCTCCGACGCGGTCCTCGAGCGTGCTTCGAACAACGGCGCCAATCCCGAGCGCGAGCGCGTTTTCGCCACTTACCGCCAGTGGGGATACCTCGAAGGCGATCTCGATCCCCTCGGCTTTCTCCGCCCGCGACCCACGCCGGAACTCGTGCATGAGGGCGACTTTGCCCGCGAGGCCAGCGCCATTTACTCCTCGACCATCGGCATCGAAATCAACCACATCTACTCCCCTGAGCGCCGCCGCTGGATCTTCGAGCGCATGGAGTCCGAGGCTCCGCAGGAAGATCAAGGCCGCATCCTCGACCTGCTCACCCGCGCCGACATCTTCGAGCAAGTCATGCAGCAGCGCTACCTCGGCAGCAAGCGCTTCTCGCTCGAAGGCGTGACCACCCTCATCCCGCTGGTCGACGAAGTCCTCGACACTGGGTCGCGTCTCGGCGCCATCGAGTTAGTCATGGGCATGAGCCACCGCGGGCGCCTGAACGTCATCGCCCACATAGTCCGCCGTCCGCCGGAAGAAATTTTCGCCGGCTTCGAAGACGTCGACCCGCGCAGCGTCCTCGGCTCCGGCGACGTGAAGTACCACATGGGCGCCACTGGCGAATACATCACGCGCAGCGGCGGCAAGGTCCACATCCACCTCGTCTCCAATCCCAGCCACCTCGAAGCCGTTGATCCCGTAACCGTCGGCCGCACCCGTGCGAAGCAGGATCGCACTGGCGAAGGCGGGCGCGAAAAATATCTTCCGCTGCTCGTGCACGGCGACGCCGCCTTCGCCGGGCAAGGCATCCTCGCCGAGACCATGAACTACGCCGACCTCCCCGGATACACCGTCGGCGGCACCATTCACGTCGTCGTGAACAATCTTCTCGGCTTCACCACCAGCTACACCGAAGAGCATTCCACCCGCTTCGCCGCCTGCATCGCGCGCCGCCAGTCGATTCCGATTTTCCACGTCAATGCTGAAGACGTGGATGCCGTCGTTCGCGTAGCCCGCATGGCTACCGAATACCGGTACAAGTTCGGCACCGACGTGGTCATCGATCTGATCGGTTATCGCCGCCACGGCCACAGCGAGGTCGACGACCCCACCATTACCCAGCCCCTACTCTACAAAAAGATCAAAGAGCATCCGCCGCTCTGGCAGATCTACGCCGACGACATTGGCGCAGACAATGCGCAAGCTCACGCCGACGCCATCAAAGCCGAATTCGAAGCCGCGCAGAAAAAAGCCGGCAGCATCAAGCAAAAACCCATGCTGCGCGAGCTTCCCAGGTATTGGGACAAATATTTCGGCGGCCTCTACCGTCCCGAATACGAAGTAGAAACCGGACTCTCGCCGGACGAATTATCGGAGCTGACCACCAGGCTGACCACCTACCCGGCCGACTTCCACATTCATCCGAAAGTAAAAAAACTTTTGGAGCAGCGCGCCGAAATGGGCGCAGGCAAGCGCCCGGTGGATTACGGTATGGCCGAGGCCTTGGCTTTCGCCAGCCTGGTGAAAACCGGCACTCACGTCCGCATGTCCGGCCAGGACACCCGCCGCGGCACCTTCAACCAGCGCCACTCCGTTCTCATCGACATCGAGAACGAAAACGAATACGTCCCGCTCGAAAACATCGCCCCCGGCCAGGCCCGCTGCGAAATTTACAACTCCACCCTCTCCGAAGCCGGAGTCCTCGGCTTCGAGTACGGGTACAGCCGCGACTATCCCGAATCGCTCGTCCTCTGGGAGGCCCAGTTCGGCGACTTCGTCAACGTCGCCCAGGCGATCATCGATCAGTTCATCAGCGCCGGGGAAGCCAAGTGGAACCTGCTCTCCGGCCTCGTTCTGCTGCTTCCCCATGGCTACGAAGGCCAGGGCCCGGAACACTCCAGCGCCCGGATCGAGCGCTTCATCCAACTTGCCGCCAAGCACAACATCCAGATTGCCCAGCCTTCCAACGCCGCGCAATATTTCCATCTTCTGCGCCGCCAGGCGCTTCGTCACTGGCGCAAGCCGCTCATCGTTTTCACGCCGAAAAGCATGCTCCGCCATCCGGATGCGTCTTCGCCCATTGCAGATTTCACCCACAAGAATTTCCTGAATGTCCTTCCCGACACCCAAGTCGGGGAAGCCGACCGCATCCTGATCTGCACTGGAAAAATCGGCCACGAACTTCAGGCCGAGCGCATGAAGAGAAAAGATACGACCACTGCCATCGTCTTTCTCGAACAGATGTACCCATTTCCCGAACAGGAAGTCATCGCCGAGTTCGACCGCCACGGCAAAAATGCCGACATCGTCTGGGTGCAGGAAGAGCCCGCCAACATGGGCGCCATGTTCAACATGCTCCCGCGCCTGAAGCGCATCTCCGGCGGCCGGCCCGTGCTCACGGTCAAACGCAGTTCCGGCGCCAGCCCCGCCACCGGTAGCGCCAAAGCCCACGAGGTCGAACAGAAGACATTATTGACGCTGGCCTTCACCACAAAATGACTCGCTCCCATTCCGCAGCGCTCCAGCACCGGAGCGCCCTCGCTGGTCAGCGGCTTCAGCTTTGACTTCGTGATTTTCCGCTCGGGAAATGAAATCCGCTTCGCCGAAACTGATGGCAGTCCCACGGTGATCGCTTCGGCGTGGAATAGAGTTTTGGAACACAAGGCACGCTGAGCGGCGGCACGCTCGGCCGCTCAGCGTTCCCTGGCTTGCGTTCCAACCGGGGCCACCCTCCCCCGAGGGGCGCCGGCCGGTGGCAATCCTGCAATGGCCCTGCTTGATCCCTATCGCCTCTCCATGTTCCAGTGCTCGCTAATATTTCTTCGCCTCATCGTCCCGAGGACGCTTGCTCAAGGCGCGCCAGACGATTCCGCAAGTCCTCGATCTCCCGATCTTTTTCCGCGAGGCTCTGTTTCATTTCCGCATACAGCGCCTGAATCCCCGCTAATGCCACCCCTTCCGCATCCACGGTGGAGATGTGTTTGTCGTCTTCCCCCAAGCCGAACGCCGCATGAAAGTCCTGCGCGGTGGGGCCGAGGTGGCGGATGGCATCGTCCTGCGTCTTGTACTTCCAGGTTGCGACCGGCATGGCCGCCAATTTTTCCAGCAGCGCAGAAGGATCAACCGCCAGAAAATTGGCCTTGGCATTGCGATCGCTCAGGTTAGACCAAGAACCCGATCCACTGGCCAACGTTACCCCGGAAGATTCGTCGCTCGCGGTATAGAACCAGACGCCCCCGGGTGCGATGGCAACGAATTGACCTGGACCCGTATCAGATCCTCCAAAGCATTCGTTGGAGACGGTGTACCCGGCCCAGACAAAACTGCCCGTGGAGTTCGCAATTGCGCCGCAACCTGCGGCGAAGCTGGATTCTCCAAAGGCCTCGTTCGCAGCGCCTCCCGGCACGGTCGCGAAATTGCCGCTGGCAATGTTCCCGTAGCCTCCGGACACCAAAGAATCCGCTCCACCGGCGGTGTTCTCAAAACCGCCGCCCACCGTCGAGTAGTCGCCGCTCGCCGTGCTCTGATACCCTCCCGCCACCGTTGCCGACCCATTGCCGTCCCCAAAGCCGCTAGCCGTATTCCCGTAGCCACCGCCGACGGTAGAATCAATGTCGCTGGCCGTATTGTTGCTGCCGCCCGCGATCGTGGCCTCGGTCCCACTGGCGTTGTTGTTGTAGCCGCCGCCCACGGTTCCCTCGGCTGCGCTGGCCGTGTTTTGCAAGCCTCCGCCAATCGTGGCCCAGTTGCTGAGCTCAGTCGAGCTATTCACAATGATCATGTTCGCGCCGGAGATCAGCCCGGGAGGAGCCGCTTGCCCCGTCTTTGCCTCCGGCTCCAAGCTTCCGTCAGTATTACCCTGCAGCGGCGAGTGCTTCAGAAACGGATTGCGTAGAATGCCGACGCCAGCGCGACCAGCCCGCAGCGCGGCCTTCTTCCCCGCTGGATGCTTGGGTAACAAGCTCGCGTCATAGACCCCGCCGCCCCCGCCGATGGTCGCTCCAATCACGCCCGGAGCGATGCTGTTGCCGCCAAATGCGGCGTTGCCCGCGAAGCCGCCAGTCACGTTGGCGCCTTCTTGCCCGTTGGCATCGGTCAGATTGCCCTGAAAACTGAAGGCGCTATTGATGTAGCCGGTCAGATTCAGATTCCCCGTGATGGTCTGGTCGCCAACAAAAGTGTTGGACGCGCCCTGCTGGGCAAACGCGGTAGCGGGCAGTCCGCCCAGTTGCACCGCCGGGACGTTGCTGAGACCGGATCCGTCGCCTGTGAATGCGACAGCGTTCACCGTGCCGGCGACGCTCACGCCGTTGCCAGTCTGCGACACCAGCGAATTTCCGATCTTGTAGTTGCCGGTGAAGACGGGAAGGAAGTTGATCGTGCCTTTGCCCACGATCGGGAACACGATCGGGCTAGTGCTCTGCGCCTCGGATGCCGGTCCGGCGGCGGCACCGGTCTGTCCCGGGCCGGATGTTTTGTGCGTGGTTGAAGTTTTTTCGCCCTGCTGACCCATCGCCGGTGATGACGACACAGCTGCAACTATCGCGAACCCTAAGCAGAGTGAGATCCACGAGCCACCAATCTTTGTTTTCATTTTTGCCTCCTGGAGCCTGGAATGTTTTTCAAATACCCGTTAACGGGGTGGAAGCAGTCCCTTCCGAGCGGGCGCGCCTCCGCGCTGAGCTGCGCTCGTGCCGGGAATGGGAGTGGCAACAAAACCGTGGACGTCTTCGTCATCCACCGCCGTGGGCCCTCCCCACAGGCCCACCAGTTGACCGTCATCATTGATCCCGGTAAGGCCGGTTATGTCCGCCCCCGGATAATCCACGGTCGTGAACACGCCGCTGAAGTCGGTAAAGCCCTGATCGATGTAAGGAGTGTTGTAGTAAGTCCCCACGATCTGCCCGGAGTTGTTAATGCCGGTGAGGCCGGTGCCCGCTGAGCCGGGATAATCAATCGCTGTGAAGGTCGTGCCGCTCAACGAAAAGCCGTGGTACCCGCTGGTCACATAAGTGCCCACAATCGTGCCGGCATCGTTGATCCCGTTCGCGATCGTCGTACTGGCTCCCGGATAGTCAATCGCGGTGAAGGTTCCGCTTTGCCACGAGAAGCCATGGTCGTTGGTCCCGTCATAGTAAAGGCCAACCACCACTCCGGCCTTATTCACTTTCGTCGCTTCCGTCCAGACCGCACCCGGGTAATCGAGACTGGTAAAAGTTTTTCCTACCAGCAGGAACCCGTGGAGATTGCCGCTGATGTCTTCATAATCGCCGGCGATCTTGCCGTTGTTGCTTATTCCGTTCACGCATGTGTCAATGGCCTTCGGGTATTTCACGGGTTTGAATGCCGCATTCACCAACGTGAGACCGACGCCGGAGGAAAAATTGACGGTCGTATAACATCCCACACTCTCGCCGTTATTGCTGGTGTCGGATATGATTGTGGCCGCTGCCCCGGGAGCGTCGATACTCCGAATCGCATACTGCTGCGCGTGGGCACCAGTTACTGTCAGCCAAAAACACATGGCGCTTGCCAGGCTCAAAGTTCTGTAAGTCACAGGATTCCTCCTAACTTTCTTCTTTATGTGCGCTGTCTATTTCGCGGATGCTTCGAATCCCAGAAAAAAATCGTTGGCGTCTATCGTCTGCCCGACGATGACGCCTTTATCGTTGATCCCGAAAGCATAGGTCGAGTTCACGCCCGCGTACGGAGAGTCGAAGGACGTGAAGGTGCCGCTCTGGAGCAGAAAGCCGTGAGTGAGCGGGTTGCCGTACTTGTCCACCCCGCCGTTGTCCCATCCGCCCACGATTTGCCCGACATTGTTAATGCTTGTGAGATAAGTGTCGGTCGCCCCGGGATAGTCCACGTTCGTGAAAGTGCTGCCAACCAAGGTGAAGCCATGCCAGGTGATTCCATCATTCGTGTATGTGCCGACAATCTCGCCGGCGTCGTCGATTCCATTAGCGATCGTCCCGGCCGAACCGGGGTACAGGATCAGCGCGGAAAACGTGCCGCTCTCGAGCAGATAGGACTGGGAGTAAGTAACTCCGCTGAACGCGGTCAACGTCAGGATCTGTGCGCTTTTGTTTATCGCGACCAGCGCTGTGTACTGCGCGCCCGGATAGTCAACCGTAGTAAAGGTACTTCCGACCAGTGTGAACCCGTGGCCGCTCAGATCCTGAATGTCGGCCGAATAGTAGCCCACGATTTCGCCGTAATAATTCACACCGTAGGGTACGGTGATGGGTGCGCTGGGATAGACGATTTGTTTGAACGCGCTGCCCTTGAGTGAGAACCCATACGCCGGCAGGCCCTGCGCGTAGTTATTGATATCGGGCCCCCATGAGCCGACGATCTCTCCCTTTTTATTAATCGCTTGGGCAACGGTCTCCGGCCCGTCGGGATAATCGATCGTCCCGAAGGTGAAAGTCGGGGCCGGAGCCTGCGCCTGGCTGGTTGGCTGCGACCCGCGATTTCTGAACGGCTTTGCAAGCCCAACGTCTCGCTGTTGCCCTTGCGCACAAACAGAGACCAGAACCAGTGCCGTGGCGGCATATACCCACGAATCTTTCCTCATTGCATGTCCTCCCAATTTGTTTCTGTTTTCTTTTTCGCGACTTCATCCACCCGAAACAGCCATCAGGGCAAAAAAATCCTAGCGCCATGCCATCGAGACGCCGATCGCAATCAGGATCAGCGCCATCCACAAAATCACCCGGCTCGCAGTGGACCACCGGGATAGCTTCATCTTTCCCCCCATCGTTGGGACTGGATGTGAGCTGGGCCGCCAGCCTCACCCTTCCCCCAAAGGTCGGGTTCAGCCCGGCACACTTCCGACGCAGCGCAGAATGCTGCGATTTGCCGTAGGAATCAAGGGAACTAGTTCTTAATCCTGGCCTGACCCGCTAAACGCCGTGAACTGAGGCAATTAGCGTGGTAGCTGACTCCGCCGGCAAGGCATGCTATGATTCCTGCCCATCTTGGCGCTCGGTGGAATATGGCCTCCGCAGTCTCTTCCGGCGTGGTTTTTCGATTTGGTTTGTTTGAGGTGGATGTCGCGCATCGCACGCTCTCTCGCAAAGGTGTGCGTGTCAGGCTCCAGGATCAACCCTTCCGCGCTCTCGTTCTTCTGTTGCAGGATGCCGGCGGAATTGTGACCCGGGAGGAACTGCGCCGGCAGCTCTGGCCGGAAGGCACTTACGTAGATTTTGATGGTAGCCTGAACGTCATTCTGAAGAAACTGCGCGCTGCGATTGGCGACGATCCGGAAAATCCTGTCTTCGTGGAGACCGTTCCCCGCCAGGGATATCGTTTTATCGCCCCGGTTGCGATCGATGCGTGGGCCACGGCCCCGCAACCCACGAAGGTAGAACCCGAATCCGAGCCTTCTCCAGCCACCAGCTCCGGTTTATCCATTCCGGCCCGTCACGTCAGACCGCCGATGACTGTAGCCCTCGCGGGCCTGTTACTCCTGCTCGCTGCGTCGGGATGGTGGTACTTTCTCCGCTACCGTTCGGTGGTACACGCCGCGCCCAAGGTGATTGCGGTTCTGCCATTTTCCAATGAAGGAGCCGGTCCGGAGTTCGATTATTTGCGCTATGCCATTGGCAATGATCTTGTGACCGATTTGAGTCACGCGCGCTCGGTCAGCGTCCGCCCTTTCAGCTCCAGCAGCAGCTTCGCAACCCAACCTCGGGATATGTCTGCCATTGGAAGGGAGTTACACGTCTCTCACGTTGTGACCGGCAGCTTCCTGCTGGATCAGCGTAGCTTGCGCGTGGATCTGGAATTGATTGATGTGGCGCAGAATGAAGTGGTCTGGCGCGATGAAGTCCAGGTCGGGCCGCAAGAACTCATTGCCCTGCACGACAAGCTTGCCGATTCCGCCACCCGGCATTTGCTCCCGGCCATGAACATCGCCGGGCTCGCGGGCAACGAAATACCGGCGCCGAAAAACGAAGAGGCTTTCGATCTGTTCATGCACAGCGAGGAGGTGCCGCTGGACCCCGGACCCAATCAGATGGCCATTAAGAAGTTGGAGCAGTCCGTTTCGATCGACGGTGGATACGCTCCCGCCTGGGGGCAACTCGGCTGGCGCTACTACATTGATTATCATTACGGAAATGGGGGCGACGCGGCCAAGGCCAAGTTGCTGCATGCATTCCAGCGTCAATTCGAGCTCGATCCGAACGCCCCGCCTTGGATCACGGTTCGCGTAGAGCAAGGAGATCTGGATGGAGCCTATCGGCAAATGGCGGACCTTCTGCAGAAACGGCCGGATTTCTCCGGAGGATATTTCGGCATGAGCTATGTACTGCGCTATGCCGGGCTTTTGGACGAAGCTGCCACAGAATGCGACGCCACCTTCGCCTTGGACCCTGTCGGCGGCTACCGGTCATGCGCTACGACTTTTATTCTGTCCGGGGATTACGCGCATGCGCAGCGATTCATCGATCTTGATCGAGCTTCTGGTTTCGCCGCGCTTGCGAGCATGGAAATTGCACTCAGGCAGGGGAACAAAGACGCTGTTATGGCCGAGGCCAACACCGCCATCAAGCTCGGCTATTCTTATGCTGATGCTAAACTGGCGCGCGTCTGCTTGAGCCATCCTTCGGAACCGGAGTTGGCCAAAGCCGTCGCCGAATTGGAAAGCGACCCTGTTTCCTCTCGCGATCCCGAGCTCTTGTTTCAGAATGCCGAGGCGTCAGCCTTCTGCGGTCAGCAGGACGCAGCCCTCAGGGAATTGAGAAAAGCCGTACAAGGGAATTACTGTTCTTATCCCGCGATGGATAAAGATCCGCTCTTCGATTCCATTCGCCAGCGCGCGGAATTTGCCGAGCTCAGGCAAGCCGGTATCGAGTGCCAGCAGAACTTCACGGCTCACCGCGCTCAAGTGGATCACAGTGCCTCTTCAGTAAAGTGACCGCCTCTCTGCCGCCGCCTTCCAGTTCGTCCCGGCACGTTCGACTTTGTCTGCATAACTTTTATTTCGAAGCCTTCTTCCGACGCGTGTAAAAACTCTTTACTTTGGCGCGGTTGCCGCACTTGGTCATGTCGCACCAGCGGCGGCGATGGTTCTTGCTCTCATCCAGAAAGAGCCACTCGCAGGTTTTCGAGGCGCAGGCGCGCACGAACTGCACACGATCCGATGCCAGCAGGTCGGCGGCCGAGCGCGCAATGGGCCATAGCGGTGCTTTGAAATCACTCCCCTCGGAATCGAATTGCCATTCGAAATGCCCGTCGCGCGGCACCACATTCATATGTTGCGCCGCGGCTTGCGCGTATCCATTCAGAATCATCAGCGCTGCCCGGGGCACCACCTGTTTCTGCACCAGCGCCCAAAAAACCTGGTACATGGCTTCGCGCATCTCGATGGCCGCTTGAAGTGCGCGTCGCGCGTCCTCGGGATAATGCATGCTCTTGGTCATCAGCCGATCCACCTCGAGGTCCGAGAGAATCCCGCTGTCTTCACCAAAACGCGCCAAGTCGATATAGCTCGCCAGCAACTCTTTGGGCTCGCTGCTGAAGCGATCATCGAGCGTGTTGATAAAGTCCAGACACACCGCTCCCGCTACCAAGTCAAAGCGAGGCGGACGCCTCCCCTGTTTTTGAGTCTCCGGCAAACTTCTCATACTCCTGCAGCCAATTATATAACCACCAAAATTATGTTTGACAAGTTAGTTTTTGATCCGTAGGATCGATCTAACCGATGATTGTAAGTTTAGAGGTTAGAAAATGTCCCTCGATCAATCCGCGCAAATCCTGGTCCGAATCCGCTTGAGCCGAACCCAACTGCGAACAGAAAAGATGTTAAACATAGGAGGCAGACCCGTGATTGTTCCCAGTTCCAACTCGCCGCACGGCAGCAGCCAGCGCGCTGACTCCGTCAAACTGGCGCTCGCCTTCGCCGCGATCTATCTCATTTGGGGCTCGACGTATCTCGCGATTCGCTACGCGGTCGAAACCATTCCGCCATTAGTCGCTGCAGGCGTGCGGCACACGATTGCGGGATCAATCTTGCTGGCGTGGGCGTACGCGCGCGGATTTCGCGCCCGGCGCGAGCACTGGATTGCGGGCGCCATTGTGGGCGCGCTGTTCTTCCTGGTGGGACACGGTTCGCTGCACTGGGCCGAGCAGCATGTCGCATCCGGGTTGGCGGCGCTGCTCATCGCCACCGAGCCGATGTTCATTCTGCTGCTGGCGTGGGCATCAGGCCAGCAGAAGATCAGCCGGATCAGCGCGCTGGGCTTGGCTTGCGGGGTGGTTGGAGTTGCAATATTGACCGGCATCGAGCTGCACGCGAAAGGGTCGAGTTTGCTGGGCATGCTCGCGGTGCTGCTGGGATCGCTGTCGTGGGCCGGCGGCGTGGTGGTCTCGCCCAAGCTGAAGTTGCCCAGCGATGCGCTGGCGCGCACGGCTGTGCCGTTGGTTTGCGGCGCGGTTATGCTGCTTGCGGCCGCGGGAGTGACCGGCGAATTTCAATCGCTGCACTGGTCCGCCGTGTCTCTCAAATCAATTCTGGGATTGGCTTACCTGGTCGTGTTCGGTTCGATTGTGGCGTTTACGGCGTACACGTGGCTGCTGCAGCGCTGCCCGCCGGCACTGGTGGCCACGCACACTTACGCCAATCCGGTGGTCGCCGTATTGTTAGGATGGTTGCTCGCCTCGGAGCAGTTGAACCTGCGAGTGGCGCTGGCTTCAGTGGCGATCCTAGGAGCGATCGTGCTGATCCGCAGGGGCGAACGCACCGCGGCACGTAGTGCGGTCGCGCCCGCCGCTGCGGAAGTGAAGTCGTTTGAGCAGTGCGCCTAGTGTCCGCGGTGCAGTTCGGAGCAGAGCAGCCAGAGGTGATCCATGTGGGTGCCGCTCTTAGAGCGGAAACCAGTGACCACCGTGCCCGCCGGACAGGAGACTTCGGCGGGATGGCCGCCAGCACGCGGGCGCGTCACGGGCTGGGTGAGCTCGGTGCGGGGATTGTTCGAGCGCTCGGCAATCTGGCGCAGCGGGCTGCATTCGCCGACGGCTTCGTCGATGGAGGCGCCGGTGCGTCCTTGCATTCCGCGCAGAGCGAATCCATACGGGCAGGATGCATCGAGCACCGGCCCGCGGCCGGGACTGCTGGTGCGGCCCGTCATTCTTAACTCATCGCCCAGCCTGCCGTCGCGGCGAATGGGCGCGCAATCAAGCCAGGCCTGCTGGAAGTACTCCCACGTCTGCACATGAAATCCTACAGCCACGGAATTGGGCTCACACTGAGCGTCAGGCGAAGGTCGGCCGCCGTCGCCGCCGCCGAAGTCGGCCGCAAAGCGATCGCGGGAGAGAAAAAGAAAAAAATCATCACGGCCACGGTCGCCATCACGATCACGATCCTGACCGCGGTCCTGGTCCTGGTACTGGTCGCGGCCGCGATCTTGTTGACCGCTCCTGGGCATAGCCAGCGCGCCCAGCGCGACAATGAAGAGTATTGCAAACACCGGCACAATGCGCGCCGCTCCACCCTGCTGAACCTTTTGACTTCGCAGACGACTTCCTGAATCGGCCATGACACGCCCCCTTAAAAAATCTTTAGCGCAAAACTACTCAAGCAAAACACACAGGGATTTAGTCGAATGTAGAAGCGATTAGGGACTCAGTCAACGACAGAAGGTAATGATCAGGAAACTATGGTGAGTGATCTTCTGGTCAGGAAAAATTCCCATTTCTCCATGCAGAGAACGCGCGAGAGATGGCGCACGCAGGTCGTTGTACATGCAATGTTCCTGCAGGAACATTGTGGAAAAACAGCGAGCGGCAAGGGACTCACAGAAGTGAGAAATGAGGGGCAGTTGGATCCTTGCGCGATTTTTGTTAAGGGGGTTAGCTTTTGTGGTCGTGGCGTCGGAGGTAATCGAGGAACATTTGCTCGACGGGCTTGTCGTAGGCGATGAGGACGTGGCGGACGGGGCGTCCGCTGACAAAGTGGCAGACTTCTTCGGCGAGGTTTTTGGCATGATCGCCGGCGCGCTCCAGCGACTGGGTCATGAAGATGACTTGCAGGCTGGCCTGGCGCGCGACGTTCTCTGGGTTCTCGATGTGACGCAGGAAGATGAGATTGCGCATGCGGTCCATCTCGGCATCGGCGCGGAGCACTTCGACGGCCTTGCTGACGTCGCGCTCGGAGAAAGCGGCGCCGCAGTCGGTGAGCATCTTTTCGAGCAGAGTGGCCATTTGCGTCAGGTCTCGGATGTCTTCGGAGTCAATGCGTCCGCTGACCGACTGGGCGCTGCTGCCGAAGCTGAGCAGCAGGTCGCCAATGCGCTCCAGGCCAATCATGAACTTCATACAGGCAAGAAGTTCGCGGGCTTCGGCGGGGCCGACTTCGGTGATGGCGGTGGTGACTCCGTTGTCGATTTCGAGGTCGAGGGTGTCGAGCTCACGCTCGCGCTGGCGCAGGGAATTGAGCAGAGCGTTGGAACCGGTGGCGATGCCTTCCGCGGCTGCGGCTGCGGCTTCCTTGGCCATGGTACAGGCTTCGACGGTGCGGCGGACGATGTAGTGATGAGCTGGTTCGGGATCAGGGGTTTTGACTGCAGTGCTCATAAGAATGTCCGCCGACGGAGAATGCGGGCGACGAGAGGACCGGATAGCGCCGTCGCCGTGATTCTGACGTTTGTGGGATCGAATCGCCAACGGCCAAGCATAGAATTTTCCGGGCGAGCTGCGGTTAATAACCTGTGAATTTTCGGTTATTTTCCCGGCCTCGCCAGGGAGGCAGTTACAGGATAGTTAATATCTTTTTTGAAAAAGATACAAGGTGGATGGTGGATATTTCTAGATCTTCGACCCGCAGAATCCTCCGACTTGGCCGGGATGTAACTCCAGTGGTGAGGCCCTAGGCAGTGGGGAGGGTGAACAGGAAGGTGCTGCCGTGGTTGAGCTCGCTTTCGGCGCGGATGTTGCCGGAGTGGGCGCGCATGATGTGCTTGGCGATGGCGAGGCCCAGGCCGGTGCCTCCGGATTCGCGGGAACGGGCTTTGTCGACGCGGTAGAAGCGTTCAAACAGGCGGGGCAAGTGTTCGGAGGAGATGCCGGCGCCGAAGTCGCGAACATAGAATTCGACATTCCGCGGCTGGCCGTGATCCTCGCTTGTGCCTAAAGGACGGGCTCCCAGCTCTATGCGGCCGCCGGCGCGTCCGTATTTCATCGCGTTATCGACGAGGTTGGCAAAGACCTGGTGGATGGCTTCGCGGTCGGCGAGCACGAGCGGCAAGGATTCGACGGAGCCGTTATGGGCTGACGCATCCACGATGTTCAGCTCGACGCCTTGGGTGCGGGCGATCTCGCGAAAACTTTCTTCGGCGTCGTGCAGGAGTTCGGCGGGCGGCACAGGCTCGGTTTCGAAGCGAGTCTCGCCCGATTCCACGCGCGCCAGGGTGAGCAGGTCTTCGGTGAGGCGCGACATGCGGAGCGCGTTCTTGCGAATGATCTCGAGAAACTCACGGGTGGACGTGGAGTTGTCGGGGGGAAGCGTGTCGAGCAGGGTTTCGGTGTATCCCTGAATGGAGGTCAAAGGGGTGCGGAGTTCGTGGGAGACGTTGGCGATGAAATCACGGCGGGTTTTTTCTACGCGCTCGGTTTCGGTGAGATCGCGGAGAACGGCGACCACGCCGCCGTCGGGCAAAGGAGCAGCGGTAACCTCGAAGGCGCGTCCGGGAACGATGGAGGTGGCGCGGGCGGTACGGACTTCCTTGCTGCGGGTTGCGGCCTTCACGGTGGCGAGGAAGTCGGGGTCGCGGATGGTTTCGACGACGGGAGCATGGAGGCGGGTGCGCTGGAGGCCGAGGCGGTCCATGGGCTGGTTGGCCCAGCGGACCAGCCCATCGGCGCTGACGGCGATGACCGCGTCCTGCATGCTGTTGAGCAGGGTTTCGAGCTGGCGCTGGCTGGAGCGAAGAGCCTCGAAGCTACGCTCGATCTGTACGGCAGTCTTGTCAATGGCAGAGGCGACGCGGCCGATCTCGTCGATGGGCGATTCGTCCACGCGGGCGCGAAGATCGCCGTGCTCAATGCGGGCTGCGACGTCGACGATGCGCTCCAGGCGGCGGGTCGTCCACACCGACCAGGAAATGGCGATCAGCAAGGCAATGAGGAACGCGAGAGCTGAGCCGGCAAGCAGGTGGCGATGAACTTTCGCCTGCACCGCTTCGACATCGGAAAGAGGATAGGCGAGGCGGACGGCGCCACCGGAGACCGGCACCGCGACGTAAAGGAAGGGGATTCCGAGAGTGGCACTGCGGCGCTCGTTGCTCCCTGTGCCGCCGGAGAGAGCGGCAACGAATTCGGGCCGGTGCGCATGGTTCTCCATGGTGGCGGGAGTAGCTTCGGAATCGGCCAGCACTTTGCCCGAGGCATCGATGATGGTGGCGCGGGCGCCCGCGGCAAGACCCTCCTGAGCAGCGATCTCGGCGAGCGGATGGGTGTGATCGATTTCGACGCGGTGGGCGAAGAGGCGAGTTTTCTGGGTGAGATTGCGCTCAATTTCGGCGCGCAGCGAGGTTTCCCAGGCGTTGCCAATCATGACGTCGAGGATGACAGCGGTAGCGGCGATGACGACCAGGAAGACGGCGAGCAGTTTGAAGAAGATGCGGTTCTTCACGGCAATGGCTTTCCCGGGATCATATTACTCGAAAGCTGGGTCCCTCAGGGGCTAACAGCCCGGACGCTTTCGGAGCTGAACGCGGCGCTAAAGCGCCGCTGTTCCACGGGGCAACTCCTCCACCACTGGACGGTGATGCACGGTTCTTCCACGACGCGGCGGTAGAGCGGCGCTTATCCACGACGCGGCGGCAAGGCGATGATCTTCCATAGTCTGGTTCGCAAATTCGGTTGAAGTTTATTTCGGAGTCTCGAAACGGTAGCCGGCGCCGCGGACGGTTTTCAGGTAACGGGGATTTTCCGGGTCGGGCTCGATCTTTTCACGGATGCGGCGGACGTAAACATCGACTGAGCGCGGGGTGACGTAGGCGGTATCGCGCCAGACAGAGTCGAGAAGGTGATCGCGGGAGAAGACGCGTCCCTTGTGGCGGGCGAAGTAGTCGAGCAGGCGGAACTCGGTGGCGGTGGTGGGGACCATGCTGCCGCGGACGGTGAGGGTCATGGCGGAGGGATCGATTTCGATGTCTCCGACCTTCACGGGGCTGGGGGGAAGCGGGCGCTCGAAGCGGCGCAGCACGGCTTTGACGCGGGCGACGAGTTCGCGAGGACTGAAGGGCTTGGCGATGTAGTCGTCGGCGCCGAGTTCGAGGCCAAGGACGCGGTCGGCTTCGCTGCTTTTGGCAGTGAGAAAGATTACCGGTACGGCGGACAGGCCGGGCGTCTGACGGATGGTGCGGCAGATTTCGAGGCCGTCTTTGCCGGGCACCATGATGTCGAGAACGAAGAGCGCGGGGCGCTGGCGTTCGGCATCGGGCAGGACGGTGGCGCCGGTCGGGTAGAGGCGCACGACGAAGCCTTCGTTCTCCAGGTGATGACGGACGAGGCGGGAAATGTCGGGATCGTCTTCGACCACGTAGATGCTGGGCTTCACGGGAACATTGTAGCGAAGGCAGTACGCAGCACCTAGCGCGGAGTGCTCAGTTGGAAGGATTGGGCGCGATTTTCATCAGATGTTAACAATTGCGGACAGAAAGCAACCACCAAGGGCACGAAGGTTCACGAAGGTAAAACTTGGATCAACTCACATCGAAATGACCAGGTTCGCGGCTTTGTCGAGGTGGAAGCGCTTGCCGGGTGGGATGACTGTGGTGGCGCTGTATTCGGTCAGGATGGCGGGGCCGGAGTAGCGCTTACCGGGGATGAGGTCGTCTCTGGAGTAGAGTTTCGCAGGAAGCTTCTTGCTATCGAACATGACTGGGATTCGGGGCTGTGAAATCGCGCCGAGCTTTGCTCGGCTGGGACGGACGAATGCGTCCGTCGCTACGTGTGCGGTGCTTGATGTTAGGGTGGCGCGGAGGCGGAGCGTCACTAGTTCGATTGCACGATCCGCGTAGTGGTAGCCGTAGCGGCGGCGGTGTTCTTGCTCGAAGTCGCGCAGCAGATTTCTTGTCAGCGGGATATTGAGTTCGTAGCCTTGTCCGCGGTAGCGCAGGTCTACGCTGCGTGAGTAGTGCGGAGTGCCGGGCCAGGATTCAGCGCGAAAATCCCGGGCGGCAGATTTTTCGAGAGCGGAAAATTCCCGAGTCAATTTTGCCTGCGGTATTTGGCGCGAGACTCGCCAGAGGATGGTGCGCGAATAATCTTTCACGACATCGCTGGCCAGGATTCCCAATGCGGACAGTGCGCCGGGAAATGCCGGGATGATCACGTGAGGAATACCGAGGGCTTCGGCTAAGGCGCAGGCGTGCAGGCCTCCGGCGCCGCCGAAGGCGACCAGGGCAAATTGGCGGGGATCGCGTCCGCGCTCGATGGAGACGACGCGAATGGCCTTTTCCATGGTGGCGTTGACGACGCGGATCACTCCGGCGGCGAATTTCTCCAGCGAGAGATTCGAGCCTTGCTTGTTCAGCCATTCTCGCGTGATGCGACGGGTGCGTGGCAGATCGAGGGTGAAGTCTCCGCCTAAGAAACGCGTCGGCGGAAGGCGTCCGAGAAGAAGATTGGCGTCGGTGACGGTGGGCTGGAGGCCGTGTCCATAGCAGATTGGACCGGGATCGGCCCCAGCGGATTCGGGGCCGACGCGGAGAACGCCGGCGGCGTCGAAGCGAGCGAGAGAGCCGCCACCGGCTCCGACGGTGTGGATGTCGAGCATGGGGACGCCGATGGGAAGGCCGGCGATGTGAGCGTCGTTGGCAGTCTTGATTTCGCCCTCGACCAGGGAGACGTCTGTGGAGGTGCCTCCCATATCGAAGGCGATGATGCGATCGAAGCCGCTGGCGCGGACGGAGAAGGCGGCGCCGACCACGCCTCCGGCGGGCCCGGAGAGGACGGTGCGGACGGGTTCGCGGGCGGCGGTGGCGACGGCGGTGATGCCTCCGGAGGATTGCATGACGAAGATGCGCGCGGGCACGGGGGCTGAAGCCCGATTCTTTTCGCCCCTTTTCGCGGCTTTGGACTGCAGATTTTCCAAGTACGTTTGCATCACCGGTTGCAGATAGGCGTTGATGACGACGGTGGAGGTGCGTTCGTATTCGCGGAATTCGGGAAGAATCTGGTGAGAGATGGAGAGCGGGATCTGCAGGGGCTTCAGCGCCTGGGCAATGGCCGCTTCGTTGGTTGGATTGGCGAATGAGAACAGGAGCGAGACTGCGATGGCTTGCGGTTTGGCCGCGGAGACGCGCTCGGCCAGGTCGCGGATCTCTTCCGAAGTTGGCGCGGCGAGGATCTCTCCATCTGCTGCAGTGCGTTCGTGAATTCCGAAACGAAGGTTGGCCGGGACCAGAGGCTCGACGCGATCGAAGAAGAAGTCGTAGAGCTTAGGGCGGGCCTGACGTCCGATTTCGATGACGTCTTCGAAGCCGGCGGTGGTGACGAGAGCGACGCGGTCGCCTTTGCGTTCGAGCAGCGTGTTGGTGCCCACGGTGGTGCCGTGAAGCAGGACGAAATCGCGATCTGGTGAGATTTGCTGCAGCGCGCCGACAATGGCCTGCGAGGGATCGGCAGGCGTGGAAAAAACTTTCAGCATGCGAAGGCGGCGCGTGGTGGGATCGATCCAGATGCAGTCGGTGAAGGTGCCTCCGGTGTCGATGGCGATACGGAGAG
>DASYYT010000222.1:0-41689 GCA_035949755.1 Candidatus Sulfotelmatobacter sp. | reverse complement strand
GTCTGACGAAGGCCAAGACATCGCGGAATATGCGGTCATGTTGGCTGTAATCCTAGTTCTCGTTGTCGGCACAATCCGGCTCGTTGGATCCAATGCCAACAACGCTTTCTCGGCAGCTGCCAGTTCAATTCAGTAGGACTTTTGCTGAAACGGTTCCGTCCCAGTAGCGTGTGCAGCACTGACTCCACAGTGGATCTACGAAAATGGACATTCTGTGGCACTGATGCAGTCCTTTGCTGAAAATCCGAGCCGGCGCTTATTGAGGGCGACAGCAGTGTCTGACCTGCTTCTTCCAGCGGTACAGGGTTTGCTCGGTGATCCCCACTTGCCGGATCAGTTCCGCCACCGGCACTCCCATCTCGGCCTGCTTCAGCACTGTCACGATCTGCTCGACTGAAAAGCGCCTGCGTCTCATACGGCAAAATCCTCCTTCGTCGGATTTTGCCGAAAACTAACCCTCAAACCGTATTAACTTTCGGGGAGCCGCTCACTTGTAGACCCTTATTAAGCAGCGCCATTGTTCATTGATCCTGAAACGTCAAGTCAAATGAAGCGAGCACTCTAGAACTGGATGCGGAGAAAAAAAGTTTATCGGGTTGCACACCAGATCGGCGATCCGATGTAATAGCCTAAACAGTTTTTCCGCAGACCGTTTGAACAGCAGAGGATGCGGGTTTACGTCGCGGTGGACAGACTCGCCCCTCCGCAATCAGTGTCTGCCGATGCACTGAGACGAACTCGAGCGAGCCTCCCACCGCGATTGCTTGCAAGTCGCCAATAGGTCTTTGATCGTTATCACTCACCGACCATGAAATCCTCCAACACCACCGTGAAACCCACCGCCTCCACCGCCACCGTGGAACCCACCACCATGGAATCCGCCTCCTCCGCCGTGGAATCCACCGCCACCAAATCTTCCGAACCCGCGTCCGGCGCTACCCATCATGGGTCCTGAATGGAATCCGCTTCCTGTCGATCCCGCTCCGCGATAGATGCCGTGAGCATAACTGCGTCCTCCGACATAGTGATAGCCGGGTCCCCAGTTACGGGCGTCTGTGCTGAAGTGATGGTAGTAGTGACCGTATCCGCGTCCGTATCCGCCGTACCCATATCCGTACCCGAAAAACGGAGCCTGATACACCCACCACGGAGAATAGAAACCCCACCCAAACGGGCTATAGAAAATCCCATCGCCCGGGATGAAAGTAAACGCGTCAAACCAGGGATCCCAATACCAATCAGCTCCCCACCAGCCTGGGCCCCCCCATCCATTCTGGGCGTACATACCAGCCGCATCGACGTTGGCTTCCGCCAGGTAACCCGACCTAAGACTGCTCCAGCGGAACAGATCGCCTTCCTCATAGGACTTCTTGTCGAACTTACGCGGTTTCGACAAATCATTGCCGGCCAATGTGATCTCGCGTCCACCTTTCACGTTGGCATGTTCACGGCCGCTCTCAACAAATGCTTTGCCGTCGAACACTCGCATCTCTCTCTGGTTCTGATTAAAATCGTACAACCCGGTCTTCAATAGCTGGGTGGTCGTGCCAGCATCGTCAACGCGGATACTGTTCTCCGGATGGATCTCGGCGACTTCGACCATCGCATGCCCACGCTCAACCTGGATTTCCGTATCCGTGAGGCTGGGAGAAATCATCTTTGCGGAACTGTTGTTGCCGATTCGCAAGAAAACGCCTGGCGTTAACAAAACTTCGGCTTTGCCCTTTTCCGTAACTAAGGTCTGACCCGGCTGCAACTCCGCCGTGCCGATTGACTTCGAGTTGAGAGCCTGATCGCCGATTGAGACCTGGCCTTCAACATAATTAAGGGTTCCTGGCACCGCAGATTGTGCGCTCGTCTCGCTACCCCACGACGGTGCCGACAGAATCGCGGCCAGGAAGAAGCCGAGGATCCGTTGTTTCGACGCTCCTACCTTCAAGCTTGCCGCTTTCATATCTCGCCTCCACAACACTTCTTACTCGCTTAGATGAGCTAGTGGGAATAGTCTCTTCCCAAAAATCCGAAAGTTCAGAGAAACTTCAGGATTACTCAAGTTAATTTCGTGCTGAGATGGAAACGTTGTAGCTGTCCAGGAAAAACAAAAGAGCGCACTTCTCGGCTGGAAGGTCTGCCCGCTTTGTTTGCCGCCGGCGAATTCCACACGGCGCGAACATCCTGAAGACCAGGGTTGGAGACAGGAGTACGACGGCATGATTTCTCTGAAACTCACACGTCTGATCGAGCAGCATTCAAGCGAACTGACCGACGAGCTTGTCAAGAAGGTGCATAGTTCCTCTCGAACCCGCGGCCTGCGGCTATTGCCAGCACTGGAGCTGCAGAATCGGATTCAGGAAATGCTGAGACAATTTCAGGAGTGGCTGCTGATAAAAGAGGATCGCAGCATGTGGTGGTCATCAAAGAGCATCTTTGGGACTTCGTGGGACAACATGCGTTTCACACCGCCCCCATGGATATTCAGGCGGAACTCGAACTAACCAGTTTCTTGAACGTGTTATTTTACGGCATGATCTGTTCTTTCGCAGAAGCGTACGAACAGTTCCGAAGCGAGATGATCAAGGCACAACCACACCCGGGCGGCGTCGGGGAAGATTTTGAACCAGGACAATGAAATTCAGGTACACGAACTGCCATCCTCGATGTCAGTAAGACGTGAGAGAAATGCGGCGTGCGAGCTCTCCTTAAGAGCACTCAGCCCCTGAAAATGACTGTGTTCGATCCTGTAAGACACCTCCCAAGCAAGCTAGCTTGCAGCTATGGTGGTCGGGCTTCCTGCCGTCGCCGCTGCGGCGATTGGCAGTTTGATAGAAAAAAGCGCTCCCCCGGGCAGAGCGGCTTTCACATTAATCTTGCCGCCATGAGCCTCGACCACCCACTTGGCTATGGGCAATCCCAGTCCGAAGCCGCCAGAGTCACGCGTACGTGCTTCGTCGAGCCGGTAGAAACGGTCAAAGATTCGTTGCTGCGAAGCCTCAGGAATCCCCGGCCCTTCATCCTGGATTGCGAGTTCCACAAACTCCGGTGGCCGAGAGTTAGTGCCGAGAGAGCGCAAAGAGACGCGAATGGTGCTTCCGTATGGCGAATATTTCACAGCGTTGTCGAGAAGGTTGACAAGGGCCATCCGCAGAAAACCACGGTCAGCGCTCACTTGCACTTCCGGATCCCCCTTCACAGAAAGGGTCTGTTTCTTGTCTTCTGCGAGGACACTCACGACGGCGACGGCCTCATCAACGAGATCGGTCAGAGGGAATTTGGTTTGTTGCAGTTGGATCGCCCCTGAGTCAGCGTGGGCGATGGTGAGCAGCGTGTCGACCATGGCAGTGAGCTTTGCGACTTCCTCAAGCATGCTTCCGATGATGTCGCGATATTTTTCGGTATCGTGCTCATCCTGCAGGCCGACCTCTCCCACACTGCGCATGGCGGCCAACGGAGTCCTGAGTTCGTGCGAGACGTCCGAAGTAAAATGCTGTAGCTTTTCAAATGATTCTTCCAGACGCTCAAGGAGCCCGTTAAGGACAAGGGCCATGTGGCCAAGTTCGTCGTCGGGATTCTTGATGGGGATGCGTTCATTGAGGCGGTGTGCTGTGATGCGTTCGGTGGTCCGTGCCATCCGTTCAAGGGGATCGAGTACTTTGCAAGCCAAGCGGTATCCCGCGAAGCCGGCTGCGATCAGTGCGAAAGGCAGAATAACCGCAAGTAGTCCAAGCAACTGAAGCGTTCGGCTTCTCAGTGGTTGTGTGCTGTACGCCAGGCGGATGAGAACTGGGGTTTCTTGGAGAACATGAACGTGACTGATAACTAAGACCGGCGTCCCGTCGGCGAGGTGTAGGCTGCGCCGAGAAAAGCTATTGACGCCTTCATCGGGTAGAACCTTGCCGCCCAATGTGTTTCCATTGAGCTTTTGATTGCGGAAGAGTACGCGCCCAGTTGGGTCAAGTACTTCCAGCAGCCGATCGAGCAAAAGTCTTGATTCGGGACGATTGAAATACCCCTCATGTAACGAGAGTTGTCCGTCTGCGGCGAAATACAGGAGACCCTGTACAGTCTCCATGTCCTGCACCTCGGCATGGTAAAGCTGCTGTTTCAGTTGCCAATACTGGAGAGAACATGCGCTGCAGATATAGGCCGCAAACAGGAGACCAAAAATGGCAACATACCAGAGTGTGAGGCGGGTTCGAATATGACCTAGCGGGATAGTCACCTCTTGGGACTCTCCATTCGCATGACAAAGCCTACGCCGCGAACGGTGTGCAGAAGTTTAACCGGCCAAGGATCGTCAATCTTGCGGCGGATGCGGGCAATATGCACGTCAATCACGTTGTCCATCGAAGTGTAGCGCATGGTTGTTTTCCATACGTCACGGGCGAGCATCTCACGGGAAACAACCGATCCGCTGTTAAGCAGGAGATATTCAAGCAGATCGAATTCGAGTCCCGTGAGTTCGATTACCTGATCGCGCCGCTTTGCGACTCGCCCACTGATATCCACTTTTAGATCCGCCAACTGCAACACTGTGGCTATCGCGGGAGCGGCCCTGCGATGGAGTGCGCGAACGCGGGCAAGCAACTCGGGAAAGGCAAACGGCTTGACAAGATAATCATCTGCACCTGCATCAAGACCGCGCACACGGTCATCAACGGAACCCTTAGATGTAAGGGCAAGCACCGGCATTTTGAAGCCGTCGCGACGCAGTTCACGCAGAGTTTCAAGACCGCCCATGCGCGGCAGCATGATGTCCAAAAGGATCAGGTCAAAGTTGCGATCACGTAATTGCTCTAACGCTGATTCTCCAGAATAGGCGACTGTGACTTGGTAGCCGTTGCGACGCAGGCCCTCAGCAATGGCGTTTGCCAGTTTGTGCTCGTCTTCGACAACCAGAATGTCGAGTGGTTCGTTTGCGTGATGGCTTTCTGCGTCAAACATCGCTCACACTCTACAGCAGGCAGCTTGCATTGTAGCCCCCGAAACGAAAAGTTCAGAAAGACTTCAGAATTCCTTAATGCTGCCATGTGTTGAGATCAATAAGCAATAAGCGTTGTGCCGGATTGGAGTTTCAGGTGGCACCTTTGGACCGACCCCAAACCCGACGTGTCGTCGCTTGGCGAATCACCTCTCGTGTAATAGCGGTGTCCGCGGTGGTTGGGCTCGTGTCCTTTTTTGTGACCGAACTCATGCATCGCCTCCTGGTTGCAGATATCGGCCGTCACTGGGAGCGCCTGCTGGCCGAGGGGGTTTCAGCGGTGGTCGTTGCAGGATTGACCGCCGGATTCATGGACGCGGCTAGCCAGCGACAGGAAGATGCGCTGCTGAGAATGCAAGTGATCTCTCTAACAACCGATGCGATCCAAAACGACGATTGCGTGCGAGTCATCTCCGATAGTGTCGATCGCATCGAATGGACGCTTCGAGAAGTCCTGCTGCGGAGAAAGCCGATTTCAGAAAAAAGAAATTGATCGGCTGAGATACGCCACAATGAAAGAGTCGCACACGACAACAACCTATGCACTCCAGGAGAAGACCAATGAATAATAACGTCAGAGTTCTTTGTGTGGAAAACCACAAAGAGTATCTGGATGCCCTGACGTGCATGCTAAAAACGGCCGGGTATGAAGTAGTGTCAGCGACCACCGGTAGCCAAGGACTCTCGATGCTCATGAAGCAACCGATCAATGGCGTACTCCTGGAGTACGACCTGCCGGATGCGACTGGCAGCTCGGTTCGCGCTGAAATGAAACGAATCAAGCCTGAAGTACCGGTTCTGCTGTTTGCAGGAGTAGGAAGTCAGACGCCTTTCCTCCTTCGATTCTTCGACGCCTATCTCCGAAACGTTGAAAGGCCGGAGTGGGCGTTTCAAGATCTCGATACGTAAGCGCCAGTCTTCGAACGGGGGTAACGCTGACCGAACTCAGCGGCGGCGCCTGGAACGTGAGGAAAAACCAATGAAGCAGGTAGATGTTGAGCGGTTGAGACAGAAGCTGGAATTCCAGCGTCATGAGGCCGAGCAGTTCTTAAGTCGGATGCAACAGGAATCACGGTCTCTCGATGCCGAGCCCACACAAGACAGCGGAGACTGCTGCGTCATTAGTGTGTCAAAGGAGTCTTTGTTCGAGCGAAGCAGCCAGCGAAGGACCGTTTTGCGCTTGATTGAAGCGGCGCTCAAGAGAATTGCTGATGGCTCTTTTGGATTGTGTGTGGGGTGCGGTGACGAAATTCAGGATCAGAGGTTGCAAGCACTGCCATGGACGCAATTCTGTCTTCGATGTCAAGGAGAACTCGAAGAGCAAATCGGCACCAGCGTATCGACAAGGTCTTCGATACCGGCAAATCCTGCGTCAAGGCGTGCGGGTTAGCAGATTCTGTAGTCGAGCGTTGGATGTTGTTCGGACTGAACGTAGAAATGAGCCGACGGTGACTGATAAATCCCCGGTGAAAGACGTACAAGGAAAAAGCCAATCTGGACAGCAGGCGTTCCTCGCGTCTGCACTTCAATCGGCCTCCAGGCCGACCGTGCCCACCTTGACGTGGCTCCGCATGGCCAGATTGTGGTCGACGTGGGTCATCTCTACTCGTGGCCGAAAGGCCAGCGAGATCAATTCAATGACCGAGGAGCTTACTTGGTGGCATGAAGTATTCGCAACGAAGAACGAGAGCTGGCATGAACGAGGACTCTAGCATGTTTGAAGACGTCGCCACCAGTTGGAAGGCAAGTGATCGGAGGTGATAGCGCGCAAACGAGAGTTGGCGTGCTGTTGTGGGCAGGATCGTTGGTGGAGCAGTTGATTGCTACAGAAACGGTCCTGCTTTTTCCCACCACGCCTTCAGGCTCTGCAGAAATTGCGTGCGGGAATGTCAACTAAATGTGGAACTGTCGAGGCTGTGGCACTCGGACGGAGTTGGCCAAAGTGTATGGAACAGATGCTGTTGCGCGTGAACGGAACTCAACCATAATGATAGGAATCACTAGGGCATGAAGGCACCGATATGAGGCGAGTAGTACTCCTTGTGTGCCTGATCGTTTCGGTAGTGGAACTGGATTGGGAGCGTCAACGAATTTACTTGTTGTCTTCGGTCGCGTCTTTGCTACTGGTTCTCTACGGCGAACTCAAGACAAGACACGACGTTGTCGCCTCGGAGGTTCATGTCCCAGACTCGGTGCCTCCCGATTATTGGGCAGGCCTCATTGAGAACGGACTTTCAAGAACAGCTATACGAGCCAACTTGTCGACGACTCCGATGCCAGCACCTGCTACGGCAGGCGTGCTGGATAGCGAATTCTGCAGGCGAAAGGATGAGCTGTTTGGATCGAAGTCAGAAACGAGTCGTTGATCGCCTGCGTAGCGCAACTGGATTGAAAGCGTGATCGGACCTTACGCAACATCGTACGACGCGATTAAGTCTGCTAACCGTAGAGGAGATGGTTATGAAACATTATCTGAGACTGCTAGCCCCCGTCCTGGTCAGCGTGCTGTTCGTATCAGCAGGCATACCTTGGTTGAATGCCCAGATTATCGAGGCGATTCGAGCTCACGTTGACCACAGCTTCATCATCGGCGACACGACCTTACCACCTGGTGACTATACGTTCCGGATGGCGCAAGATTCGGATCTCGCTGTGATGACCGCTACCAGTGAAAACGACAAGACCAATGTGGGCTTTGTCGTGCGAGAGACAATAGCTGATCACACACCTACTCATTCGGAACTCGCTTTTCGGAAGTATGGGAACACTGAGTTTCTGAGCAAGATTTTCGAGAGGGGATCAAAAAGCGGCGTCGAAGTTACGGAAACTAGCCGGCAAGAAGCGCGCCTTGCCAAGCAAATGCAACACGCGACGGAACACACCGAAGAGCAAAAATAGAGTTGGCAGTCGCAAACAGATAGAGGAAATGAGTCGAGCTCCACAACAACTCAGTCTGACCGCCGCACACGACAACCGGCGGAAGTCGACCACAATCGTATTCAGTTAGCCAGCTAAGGGAGAAGAGATGCACATGAGAATCATCGGAATCGCAGTTCTCGTCTGTTCAATCGCTACGTTCGCTTTTGCCGTTGAGCACGTTGTTACGGCAACCCACGGCACGATCACCAAGATTGATAGAGCAGCAAAGACCTTTGCTGTCAAAACGGCCGATGGCACAGAACACATTTTCTACTGGGCCAAGGGCACCAGCGTTCATGGGATAAAGGCGACCGATGCGGCCGCCACTGATTCGTGGCACGGTTTGAAAGAGGGCTCGGAAGTCGTGGCCCACTCCACGAAGCGAGGTGCGACGGATACCGCGGTTGAAGTGGATAAGGTCGGAGATAGCGGTCTCAAGAGAACTGAAGGAACAATTAAAGAGGTCGATCGTGGTGGAAAGAAACTGGTAATCAAATCTGCAGACGGCGCCGAGCACACATTCACGCTTACGACGCATGCGGCTGATGATGCCGGCAAAGACTTGGCGGCGGGTACCGAAAAAGGAACGAAGGTCGCCATCTATTCCACCGAAGGTGCAGGCAAAAGCGTCGCGCACTTTTTCGAGAAAATCTGAAAATGAACTTGCTGCACAAAGCCACCGTGGTCAAGTGTCAGCTGCATCTCGGTTTTTCCAGCACGCTGACTTGCTCCGCGACTATCCGGAAATAGAGGAAATGAAAAGCTCGGGCGTTCTACGACTTGAGAGATATCTTAAAGTTCACCTAACGGAGATTCTAGAAGAGCTTGGAAGCAATCATGCGGCGGATTCAGATGCAGGATCGGCATGGAGGGTTAATGGGGTTCTTCAGCGGGCATTGTGAAGGAGTACCCTGAACCGCGTACCACTTGATTCAAAGCGAGATGGAGTTTTTAGGATACGCGTGAGCGATCGGCACATCGAAAAGATTTTTGGCGTGCCGAAGTTTAAAATCACCGGAACTTGGGGGGCGGAGGGGTGGCGCCCGATGGCTCAGTGATGCGGCTCCTCCCCAACTCGCCGGGTTGGGCGATGAATTCGCGCAACGAGGCGAACATTGTTTGCTGCTGGTGCCCTCCGTTCTCGCGCCTAACGAAAATAACTGTCTCATCAATCCCGCGCATCCCGACTACAAGAGGATTGTCGTGCGGGAAGTGGAGCCGCTCAGCTATGATCCGCGGATGTTCCGCAAACAACGCAGCCACCGCTGGCAATAATTATCGCCTCGTAACCTGCTCGTAAAAGCGCCTCCAGGAACGGGACGAATATGACCGAAGCGCCCCGTAATTGAGAGGCTGTTGAAAGTCCGCAGCCCTTGGCCGGTCAGAAGGAATCCGGCATATGCCATAACGCCCGTCCAGAGAACTACGCGAACAGGGGCATGGGGATCACATCTTGATGAATAAACATTGCCACATCGTCTTGATGAGCCGGAAGTGCAGCAAAGGGATACGCGAATACAAGGTTCGAGTAGTGCTTGCCGGGGCGCGGGAGAGGGCGGACCTACCTCTCTCAGAGTGGATCGACGAATGAATCGCGAATTGAATCGCTTTATTTCACCTTCTCTGTTTTGCAAACCGGGCAGCGTTGGAAGCGGTGGATCAGCCGCTTCCACCACGGCCAGCTCTGCTTATCAGACTGATGCTTAAACTGAAGATATCTGGCTTCAGATAACTTTTTTCTAGCCTCTGGGTCACTCATCCCCATAAACAACCTCTTACCACCTTAACAGCAGCCGATCTCGTCCGATGGAGGATGACGGAACTCTAGAACGCCGCGTTCTAGTTGGGCGCCTTCTTGGCCTTTTGGTAGTCGATTAAGCAGCCGAAGGGATCCTTGGCCTGGAGATAATCCTGAAACCGCCGCTGGTCTTCGGTCTTCAAACCGACAAATTCGATACCCATGCCAACTCTCGGATCACTCGTGCGCACCAGGGCGCGTGCCATGGCCCTTTCCTGCCCAATCCACAGTTCCGCAACCAGACCGGTTCCGATGGGAAAGGGCGAAAGTGTTTCCACATAACAACCGCGGCCGCTGATATCGGTAGCGGTAACGCGAATCGGTACCGACATGCGCTCATCGTACAGGGCGATGAGGATGTTAATCTTGTGCCGCCCCCACCTTCTAGAGCCGGGCGCCACACTGGGCTTGTCCTCCTCACTCCTTGAAAGCAAAGCCGTCCAGGGGCATTCCCGCTTGCTCACAAGTTGCACGCCGACTCGAATCTTTTGAACCGACCGGGTATTCGTCGCCCACACGACCTTGCATCGCGTTTTCTTTTCGCCAGCCTGCACTCCGATGGTGTCGCCAATCTTGAGGTCATGCTCGATCCCGCAAAGTAACGCGCCCCCGGCGCTGATGTTGCGCGCGCGAGCATGCTGGGAGAAGGCACGTCCATCCGCTCCTATGCCCCATACACGCATATCGAGATCAACTGGGATGCGTTGTTCCGGCTGAGGTTGAACCATAAGCTTTAACTCCATCCCGTTTACCGAATTTCTCTCCAAATGATAAAGGCTAGAGCCGAGTATTTATGATTACCGAGGTCCACTGACCGAACCCAGGCGGCTGGTCAAGATAGATCTTGTGCCGAATCACCTGTTAAAAATAGTCGGCCCACGGCCAGCCTGGCGTTTTCGTATCAATGGAATAAGAAAGGCCCAAGGTTGGCGCACGGATCGCTGGGTGTTTTTTATGCCCTCATTAGCCCTCTACCCCAGGGCAGGAAGTCTGCGCCGGAAACGGCAGAACGCAAGAACCTAAGCAAGCGGAAGTAGGAAAGGAAAATCGAACTCCTGCTCACACTCAGACTATCCCTTCGACCAACTTCATACCTCGTGCGGTCCGGGGGCGACATCATTGCCAGGCCGCTGACTGTGATGGAGTGCATGGCACGGCACAAATCGTGCGCCGGTCTTTTAATTCTGTGACATGGAAGGAGGGGCCGCATTGGGTGCGGATCCCCATTCCCGATTAGGTTTCGGCCCCATCTATGGGCGCATCGTGAGCTGTCCAGTCGTGTTCTGCGTGACACCCCATGCAATCGCTCACATTCCGGACCAGGTACTCGCCGCGGGCTAAGCGTTCGGGCGTGCTCTGAAATTTCCGTGCCGTAAGAGGGCGGGCGCTCGGCCCGACAAACGGATGCCATCCCACGGTAAACGTAATCGCCGCGGCCAAAACTAGCACCAGCACGGCGAACACAAATCCCAGCTTTCCACGTCTGCTCATGCTAGAAACCTCCTGCGGGAGGAACTGGCGTCAGGCCATGGCGGCGCATGATCTCCGCCAGCTTGGCTCGGTCCGGCGGATCACCCGCGGTCGCCGCGTTAATGATCTCGGCAGACTCGCGGAAATACTGCGGACCGATCGCCGCCGGCGTGATCACGCAGAGCGCCTTTGCGTCCTGGCTTCCGTTGTTATCGAAGCGATGAACGGCGCCCCGCGGAATGCAAAGAGCTTGCCCCGGTCCGACCTCGATTTGCCTTCCGCCGACCGTCCAGGTCAACACTCCGTCGATGCCATAGATCGTTTCCTCGTAATGATCGTGGCTATGAGCGGGGGCTGTCAGGCGCTGGGCCATGGGGACAACAAGCTCAAAGGCGGCGATCGTGCCTGTCGAGTCCTCTGCTGTGATTAGAAAGCGTACCGCAAGTGGTCCCAGCCGAATGGTTTCTTCCGAAGGATTGATGTGAAGGTCGATCATCTGCCGTGTCGCCGGTATTGGTAAAGTCCATTTACCGTGCTACACTGTAAATTCCATTTACTAATGATGTCAAGCCAAAAATGTCTAACTCAAGCAAAACTGGGGATATTCTGATTGGGGCATTGTTGCGCGTTCCGGCTCAGGCGATCCACCGCCGCATTATCCAGGAACTCAACGCGGTCGGTTTTGAGGAACTACGCATACCGCACATGGCGGTGCTGCAATTTCCCGGTCCCGACGGGGTTCGCCCAGGCACCCTTGCTGAGCGCGCTGGCATGAGTAAGCAAGCTATGAACCAGTTGCTCCGGAGCCTGGAAGGACTCGGTTATATCGTGCGGGCCGATGCACCTGACGAGGGCCGCGCACGAATTATCCGCCTTACGAAGCGCGGACGCGCCGCATATTTAAAAATCCACAAGATACTGCGTAAGGTCGAGCGAGAATGGAGCGCTGAGCTTGGGCGCACCCGTTTCGGCCAGCTCAAAAAGCTTCTGTTGCACGTCTGGGAGACCCCGTTGACTCGCTAGCCATCGACTTTCCGAGCGGATCAGGACGGTTAAGTCCGGCACTGAACCACTACAGGTCCTGCGCGTTCCGGAAATCCAGGTCCAAAGAACGATCCCCACGATGCGAATGCCTCTCTTTCCGGCAAAGAATCTCTTGTATCTTCCGCACCAGGTCGTCGATGTTGAAGGGCTTCTGCATTAACGTCAGTTCGGGGTCCGTCTCTAGAATGTTACTCAACTTGTCATCCGTGTAGCCTGACATGTACAACACATCGGTATCGCCCCGCAGTTTTGTCAGATTCTTAGCCAGATCCGGGCCGCTCATCTGCGGCATGATCACGTCAGTGATCAGTATCCGAATCAGCCCCTTGTGTTGTTCGGCTACTTGCAGAGCCTCCACACCGTTGGAGGCGATGAGTACCTGATAGCCTTTCGAGCGCAATTGCTCGCAGAGCAAGTTGCGGAAGGCGGGTTCGTCTTCCACGACGAGAAGGGTGTCCGACTCCGGTGGAAGCTCCAGTGGAAGTTTCCCCGGCACGACCTCTGACATGGTCGCCTTGCTGGGTTCCTCCACGCGCGGAAGATAGATCCTGAACGTGGTTCCTTTCCCCACATCGCTATCGGCGAAGACATATCCGCCGCTCTGCTTCACGATCCCGTACACTGTCGCCAAACCTAGGCCCGTGCCTTTCCCGGCCGCCTTGGTAGTGAAGAAAGGTTCGAAGAGGCGGTTCCGCGTCTCTTCGTCCATGCCGATACCAGTGTCGCTCACCGAAAGCATCACATATTCTCCAGAGGGGACAGCCACCCCGGAAAAACTGACAGCGTCCTTGAAACTGGTGTTCGCCGTCTTGATCGTGAGTTTGCCGCCTTTGGGCATGGCATCGCGCGCATTGACCGCAAGATTCATGATGACCTGGACGATCTGCCCTGGGTCTGACTTCGTTTTCGCCAGCATTGGGTCGAGCACTACTTTCTGCTCGATATCTTCTCCCATCAAATGTTGCAGCATCCTCTGCGTCTCTGTGACCAGAGAGTTCAAGTTCAGCACTCTGGGTTGGAGCACCTGCCGGCGGCTGAAGGCAAGCAGTTGCGAGGTCAGCGAAGCGGCGCGTTGCCCGGCCTTTTTGATCGTTGCGAGCCGTTCGCCAGCGGGCCCCTCCGAACCAAGATTCGCAGACAGCAGTTCGCTGTAACCAATGATCACGCTAAGCAGGTTGTTGAAGTCGTGGGCGATGCTGCCGGCTAGTTGTCCAAGTGCCTCCATCTTTTGCGCATGGCGCAGTTGTTCCTCCAGCATTCTGTGTGCCGTGACATCCTCGGCGATGATCTCGAGGGTGTCGCCTTCGCTTCCCGGACGCGAACTCCGGCGGCCGCTGGCCCGTACTGTAACGGGTTTCCCGTCCTTGCGTTTCCAGGTGAATTCCACGCCGCTGAAGAAGCCCGCGCGGGTTGGCTGAGCACGGAAGCCGCCCGCATCCCCGTCAGGATACAGATCACGCGAGATGCTGAGCGCAAGAACCTCCGCCTCGGATTCGTACCTGAGCAACTTTACCAGTGCGGGATTTGCATGAAGAAACCGATCTTGCTGGACGCTGACGGTCCCGATCCCGTACGGAGCATGTTCGACAAACGAGCGCAACTGCGCTTCGGATCGGCGCACCGCCTCTTCCGCCTGCTTGCGTTCTGTCAAGTCAAGCCCGACGGCGGCAAGATAGGGTTTGCCTTCCAGTTCCACCCGAACCCCGGAGAAATAGTAGGGCACGGTACCGCCGCCACGGGCCAGCAAGTCCAGCTCCAAGCGGCCCGATCCTCGCTCCAGGATTTCATCTTTGGCCCGTTGTGCGGTCTCCCTTTGTTCTTCCACTACATTGCCCATTCCAGTCACTGTCTCAGGCGAATAGCGAACCAGCAATTCGGCGTTCTTGTTCCAGCGCAAGTTCTTCCCCGCCTTGTCTTGCAGTAAAAAGAGTCCCGGCATGCTCTCGATGACCGCGTCCGCAAGAGTTTTCTCCCGCTGCAGCGCACTTTCCGCCCGCCGGCGGCGTCTCACGTTGAACAAAAGAGCCAGGACGAGGACGCTCTCAAGAATGCAGAATGCGATCACCGCCACGACAGCAAATCTGTAGCGTTCCCATACCGACGGCTCCCGGAACAGTACCAGGGTTGAGGGCGGCAATCGTTTCTCACTGATGTGCCAGCGTTGCAACTGGCGCCAGTCCACGGTGTCCTGGGTCGACTCGTCGACCACAATCGGAATGGAGTCCGCGTTCTCGCCGTTCAGAACACGCTCTGCCAGCCTCGCCATTTTCCTCCCCAGATTCTCCGGATCTGTCATTCGGCCGCCGACCACGCCGTGTCCGATATAGCTCGCGTAAATCCCATACACCGGAACAGGAGCGACGTGAGTCATCAGGTCCAGGGCCTCTTCCGGAAGAAAGAACTGGCCCCTGGCGTCTGCAAAAAAGAAGGTGCTCAAAATGATCGTATGCGGAGGCAACTTTGCAACTTGCTGGAGAAGTTCATCCATCGTCAAGCCGGTTAGGTAGGTCACGTCAACCCTCTGGCGATACGCTGAAAAATCCTGTTTCAGCTGCTCAAGCCAAAAGGTCTCAACTGGGGAACTGCCAACCACGACGACCACCCTTTGCGTGTCCGGCTGAAGACGGAGGGCCAGGTCCAGCGTTCGACCTGGCTCATCTGTGCTGGCGATTCCGGTCGCACTGCGTCCGGCCGTTCCCGTGGCGATATACCGGCTCAGGTGGTCCAATCTTCTAACATTGAACAGCGCCACCATCGGAGTTCCGGGGAAGAGTTCTTTCCCTTCGCCCAGCAGGAACTGAACCGCCGCGTAGGAAACCGGCACGATCAGGTCGGGCTTCTGCTCCGAGAATTTCAGTTTCAACAGCTTCGCCAGACTTTTCGCGCGTGAACGGGAGGGAAACCTGACCAAGTCGAGGTATTCGGTGTAGAACTCCAACCGGTCCTTCGAACCGGATCGCAATTGCGACCGAAGCACACGATCAAATCCGGCATAAAGCCCTTCCTCCTTGTCGAACGAATAGAGGATGAGAACTCTTTTCGGTGGATTTACCGAATCCTGCGCCCAGCCTGAGGTCGCAACCATGAGGGCAGCGAGAGTTGCGCACAAAAGGGCACGTCGAGCGGAACTCGTACTTTGTCGGCAGAGAGTCGGTCCAAGCATCACCGCGCCACCTTGTTCGTTTCTTTGCCAGTGCAGGGCTGGGACACAGTCGTGGCCAGCCTGAGTTCGGGCTAGTTTAGAGCAGGTCTAGGGGATTGGTGACTCAGAATATTAGAGCATTTCCGCGGTTCTGACTATATGGCATCAAACTTCAGTAAGGCGCCAGGCGCCATACCATGGCCCATAACAGTACTGCTACACTTGCCTGTAGTACAGCTCGAAGAACGAAACCATGTCAGCCACGTTCATGAGCCGAAGAATTCTTCTGGTGGAGGATGACGAAGACCTTCGCCAAGCCTACACGGCTCATCTAACCGCCAACGGGTTCGTGGTCGAGGAAGCCGGGGATCGGGTTACGGCGCATCGGAGTTTTGGGGCTGTCCGGCCGGACGTCGCCATTCTCGATTTCCAACTTCCGGATGGTACGGCCCTTGATCTCCTCCCGAAATTCAAGGATCTTGAACCCGTGGTGCCCATCATTGTCCTGACTGGCTTTGGCTCGATGGAATTGGGAGTGTCGCTCATTAAGAATGGCGCTGAACAATGCCTCTCCAAGCCGGTCGAACCCTCCGCCCTGCTGATGATCGTGCACAAGTTGCTGGAGAACTCGCGGAACCAGCAGAAACAGCTGGCCAACAGTACCCGCCGGCGGCGGGTGACGCTTGATCCATTTCTGGGTGAAAGCCTGGCCATCAAAAGGCTGGCCGAGACCGCTGCCAAAGTGGCTAACAGCCAGAGCCCAGTCCTTATTCAAGGTGAGACCGGCACCGGAAAGGGAGTTTTGGCGGCTTGGCTTCACGAAAACGGTTCCCGAGCCGACGAACCTTTTGTTGACCTAAATTGTGCGGGCCTGAGCCGGGAATTCCTCGAATCGGAGTTGTTTGGTCATGAGAAGGGCGCATTCACGGGGGCCGTTAATCCGAAGCAGGGACTGCTTGAGGTCGGTCACCGTGGCACAATTTTTCTCGACGAAGTAGGCGATATCGATCCCAACGTGCAGCCTAAGTTGTTAAAAGTTGTGGAGGAGAAAAAGTTCCGTCGCATGGGTGACGTTCGCGATCGCTTTATCGACGTCCGGTTGATCGCTGCCACTCATCAGGATTTGCAGCATTTGATCCAGACGAAAGCTTTTCGCAGCGATCTTTACTTCAGGATCAGTACCGTGCCGCTCGCATTGCCACCACTGCGCGAACGGCAGCAGGATGTTCCCGCAATTGCTCATTCCCTTTTGCTTCGCATCTGCTCCGACATGGCGCGTCCCCCGGCCCAACTGTCGGCCAGAGCGGTCGAGCGACTGCGCTCCTATTACTGGCCTGGGAATATTCGTGAGCTTCGCAATGTTTTGGAACGGGCGCTTTTGTTCACAGATCGACCGGTACTGGAACCAGGTGATCTGGCTTTCGAGATCAACTCCGTGCATCGTACCGATGCTTACAAACCGGAATGGACCCTCGAAGAACTGGAGCGCTTCCATATCGCGGCAGCTTTCTCCGCGGAGAACCGGAACGTTGAAATGGCCGCCAGACGATTGGGAATCGCCAAGAGCACGCTCTATCAGAAGCTGAAGGCTCTACATCTAACCTAGTTGCTCCGATTTTTCTTCATCTCTTTCTGGCGCAGTTTGATTTCCGGAACGCTTTCTGGAATTCGAAACCACCCCGCTCCACCATGCGCTTAGACACTCTGCGCTAACCCACAGGCTTTCCGCGTCTTACGTTCTACCTCGTGATGTGCGTTCGAATGGGCACGCGATTGCTTTATTCCCTTGGGGGCAAGGATCGATCCGTAGCCCTCCCCCAACATGGAGCTGTAAGAGGATCGATCCCAAGCCCTCCCCCAACGCCGGGAGTAAGAGGTTACGCAAATGGCTAAGAAAATCTTGCTGGTGGACGATTCGACGACCACGCTGATGATGGAAGAAATGATTCTGAAACAGCGCACCAGTTACGAGTGTGTGACTGCCAAAGACGGACTGGACGCAATTTCGCGCGCTGTCGTTGAGTCGCCGGACCTCGTGCTGATGGATGTGGTGATGCCCCGCATGAATGGCTTTGAAGCCTGCAAACGGATGCGGACGGAAAGTTCTCTCAGCAAGACGCCCATCATTCTAGTTACCACGCGAGGTGAGGAAGAATACGTCGAAGCTGGCTTTCAAAGCGGCTGCAATGACTACATCACCAAGCCGATCAACGGCTTTGAATTGGTCGCTCTGCTCCAGAGCTATCTCGGAGAATAGGAACTTTTTCCGGAGAGGCTGTCTCGAAAAGGTTATGAACATGATGTCAGAGCCACCTGCGAAGAACAAACGAGAGGACGGGGCCCAAATCCTCGGCGATCAGGCCAAGGTATATGCGGCTCGCATGCGCCTGCAGAATGCAATGGATCAAGCCGACGCGCTGGACGCCATTCGCGAAATTGCCGGCAACCTGATTGGAACCGAAGAGGTTGCGGTCTTCAAGATCGACGAGAAGCGCTCGGAACTGTGGCTGTATTGGTCGTCTGGCGTCGACCCGAACAAGCACTCCGTTCTCGAAGTGCACCGCGAGCCCCGGCTGAAGCAGGTGCTCAGCGGAAAGCCTGTGTTTCGACTCAGGCTGTCAACGGAGAACTTGCTCTCCACGGACGATCCCGTGAATGCGCTGATTCCAGTGCTGGTCGATGGCTCGGCCTGCGCGGTGATTGTGCTGTTTCGCCTTTTTCCCCATAAGACGGAAATCGAGCCGGTTGATCGGGAAATATGTGAAGTGTTGTCGAACTGTGCTGGGCGGGCAGTTGAACCGCATCAGTCACGCTAACGCAAGAGAAAGAACTTGTTACATGACCTTCAGAAGGAAAACGCAAGATTCTAAACTGGGAGTGTTGCCAGTGCTGCCGATGGAATATCGGCCCCGTATCTCCTACGCTTCCGACGACAAGCACGCACGGCACTATCTGATTCCTGGCAAGGTCTTTGCCGCCGCGCAGCCGTTTGCCATCAGCACCATCGTGGGCTCCAGCGTTGCTCTGTGCTTGTGGGATTCGGACCGCCGCATCGGCGGAGTCAGTCATTTCATGCTGCCCGAAGGCCCCGAGAAAAACGCCACACGCTACGCCAACGTTGCCAATCCCACTCTGCTGCAGCGAATGCTCGAACTCGGCGCCGAGTGCAAGACACTTCAGGCAAGGATTTTCGGCGGCTCGCAGCCTACTGTGACTTTCGGAAATACAGGGGACAGTCTGGGTGATCGTAATGTGCAGGCGACCATTTCCTTTTTAACCACGAATGGCATTCAGTTGGTCCAGAGCGAGGTCGGCGGTACGCGCGGGCGAAAGCTGGTCTTTCACACCGATGACGGGCGCACCTGGTGGGAAGAACTCTAGTGGCGATGGCGAATTCAAACCCGCTTCGGATTCAACTCGACGACAAAGCCTCTGGGCCGGTGTCGCGTGTGCCTGTTCTCGGAGGGCGCCAGAGCGTCTACCTGCTGCCGGGAGAGTTCCATGCCAGCGCGGAACCTTGTCAGATCAGGACGATTCTCGGTTCGTGCATATCCATCTGCCTCTGGGACGTGCGCCATCGAGCGGGTGGAATGAATCACTTCCTGCTTCCCTCTTCTCGGGAGGGGGAACCGGCGTCACTGCGCTACGGGGATTTAGCCACGAAGGCGTTGCTTGAAAAGCTGCTGCACGTTGGATGCCGGCTGCCGAATCTCCGGGCCCAGATTTTTGGGGGCGGGTCGATGTTTCAATACCGGAATCGTCTTGCGCTCAGCCTGGGAGAGCAGAATGTGGCCGCAGCGCTCGTTCTGATGAAAAACGCAAGGATTCCAGTGAGCGCTCAAGAAACCGGGGGAACCCACGGCCGAAAAATCGTCTTCAACACCGACGACGGCACAGCATGGTGCCGGCCAATCCGGTGAGTCAGGCTCGAGTTTATGGAACCACACATGGACGTTGATTACGAGTTGCTGCTGAATAGCTTTGTTTCCGAGACCTCGGAGGGCCTCGTCCAAATGGAAGAGGCACTGCTCGAACTCGAGATGCACCCGGATGACGCCGAGCTGGTGAATACCGTTTTCCGCGTGGTGCATACGTTCAAGGGCAACGCCGGAATTTTCGAATTGAAGCACGCGCAGGAATTCGCGCATGCCCTCGAAGATCTTCTGGACAAGATTCGCACCCGGGAATTGAGTTTCTCTGCCGACATTGCCGATGTCCTGCTGGCTTCGATGGACGTGCTGCGCGCGTTCACGGCGACAGCAGCGGCTGGCGAAGACACTGCTACGGCGAAGTCCAACAAACTGTTGCAACGGATGAAAGAGGAACTCGAAGCGGCGGCGCCGGCGGCGAAGCACGCGCCCGAAGCAGCCTTCGAACCGGCTGCGAATCCCAAGGACGAAGCCCAGGCAGCCCCGATAGCGAGCGCGGGCCGCACTCTGCGCGTGGATGTCCAGAAGTTAGACCGTCTGCTCGACCTGACGGGAGAAATTGCCATTGCGCGGGGAAGGACCACCCGCCTGCTGGAAAGCCGCGAGCAGGTCTCCATCGGCGAATTGGCGGTAGCGCACAACGCCGAAACCACGCTCCAGGCCGAGCTTCAAGAACTGGTGATGAAGGTCCGCATGGTTCCGGTTGGCCCGCTTTTCCGTCAGTATCAGCGCACCGTACGTGATTTAGCCAGGGAACTGGGAAAAACAGTGGACATTGAGATTGAGGGAGGCGAGGTCGAAGTGGACACCTCGGTCGTGGAACATCTTCGCGACCCGCTGCTCCACATGGTCCGCAACGCGCTCGATCATGGCATCGAGTTGCCGGAAGAGAGACGTAAGGCCGGCAAGCCGCTGGCGGGCAAGATTACCTTCCGCGCTAGTCATGAGGCCGGAACCATTTCGATTGAAGTCGAAGACGACGGCGCCGGACTCGACCGGGCCGGCATTCTGCACGCTGCGAAAACACGCGGCATCGCCGTCGATCCCAATCTTACCGATCACGAAGTCTATCAACTCATATTCGAATCCAGCCTTTCGACCGCTGCCCACGTGAGCAACTTCTCCGGTCGTGGGGTGGGGATGGATGTGGTCCGCCGCAACGTACAGGCCCTGCGCGGGAGCGTGAGCGTCAGCAGCCGCCCCGCAGTCGGTTCGACCGTGCATCTCCATTTCCCGCTGACCCTGGCCATCATCGAAGGCTTTGGCGTCGACGTGGGCGAAAACACCTACGTCATTCCCCTCGATCAGGTCGTCGAGTGCGTCGAACTTCCCGCCGAACAGCGGGACTTGGATTATGGCACCGGGGTCCTGCAACTTCGCGGCGAACCCGTGCCTTTCCTGCAATTGCGGGACTATTTTCAGTTGTCTGGGGAGCGTGGCGCTCGCCAGAACGTCGTCGTTGTGCAACATGACAACAAACGGGCCGGTCTGGTGGTGGATGCATTGCGCGGCGCCACCCAGACCGTCATCAAGCCCCTGGCCCATCTGTTCAAAGATGTGTCTGGGGTTTCCAGTTCGGCCATCCTAAGCAGCGGCCGTGTGGCGCTGATTCTCGACCCTGCCGTTTTGCTGCAAGAAGCTTGCGAGAAAAACATGCCGGTCGGATGAAACGGAAACGAACCCTGCGAAATCGCTACAGCGTAATAAAAACCGAACTACAAACAACGGGAGAACAATGTAATGATCCGAAAAAGCTTACTTGGTTTCTTTGTCATCCTCTGTGCGAGCGCGATATTCGCACAAGACCTTTCGAATATCCAGATCCACGGATTTGTCACACAGGGCTTTCTGTACAGCTCCAGTAACAACTACCTGTCCACGAATTCGAGCTCGGGGAGCCTCAATTGGAGTGATGGCGTGGTGAGCATAAGCGACCCAGTATCAGACAAGCTGCGTGTAGGCATCCAGCTACACCTGGCTCAACTTGGCGATGTCGGGGGCCCCACCCTCCAGGTGGACTGGGCCGCGGGAGATTATCGCGCTAACGACAAGGCCAGATTTTCCTTCGGGAAAGTAAAGACAGTTATAGGCTTGTTCAACGACACCCAGGATGTGGACGCCGTACAACTCTGGGCGCTCCTGCCCCAAGGCGTTTACCCCATCGACAATAAAAGCTTTGACTTAGCTCATTATGGAGCGGATTTTTACGGCGATATGCCCCTCGGAAAACAAGGAGGAACGCTCTCCTATCGCGGCTATGCAGGATACCGCACCCTGGATTTGGAAAGCGGTTACGTGAAGGACTTCAATGGGGCAATGCCAGGGTTTGAGCAGGCATTCGGACTCCCGAACGCACTCGTCACCACCGCACCGGGCGGCACGGTTTTTGGCGGAGATGCGCGCTGGCAGACTCCGTTGAAAGGGCTTCTGATCGGATCCAGCGCGTTTGCCGAGGACCTGCAAGGCAATGCCGGAGCGGTCTCCATCCATGCGGCTCGTAACATTGTCACGCAACAGTATGCCAAGTTCGAGCGGGGCAAGTTCTTCGCCGCTTTCGAGCTCAAAAGAATGCCGGTTGGCTTGACCTATACCGCGAACACTGCCGGAGGTCCGATCCCGGTCCTCAATCCTGTCGATTGGCGCAGTTGGTACGCCATGACAAGCTATCGGGCGACCAGGAAGCTCCAAGTGGGAACGTACTATAGCCACATCGTCGACGCCGGCGGCGGCGAAAGTACGTCAGTCTACCAGCATTATTCCAAGGACTGGACCATCTCCAGCCGGTATGACTTCAATTCCCATTTCTACGCCAAGCTTGAAGGGCACTTTCTCCATGGCACGGACCTAGGCTACTACTCAGACTCGAACCCCAACGGATTGAAAGCCAGGTCGAACATTCTAGCGGCCAGGATCGGATTTTCCTTCTGAACTGAGACCAATTGGAAAAAAGAGGAATCATAATGAACCAATTACGAATTTGCGCCACTGCCGTATTTCTGATCCTCGCCTCCGCCAATGTCTGGGCGCAGGCGAAGAGCTATAAGGTCATCGTCAATCCATCGAACCCGGTGTCTTCGATAAGTCGGGAAGACTTGTCGCGCATCTTCCTCAAGAAAACGACCAAATTTTCGGACGGACGCGGCGCCGCGCCGGTGGATCTTCCCGCTAATTCAGCAACCCGGGAGAGTTTCTCCAAGGATGTTCATGGGAAGTCCTCCTCCGCCGTGGATGCCTACTGGCAGCAGCTGATCTTCTCAGGCCGAGACATTCCGCCGCCTCAAAAAAATGAGAGTGGCGCACTCGAGTTCGTGCGCTCCAACGAAAACGGCATCGGCTATGTTTCGGCGGGTGCCGATACTGCGCGTGTCAAGGTGATAAGCCTCACGGACTGACGATTCGGAAAACTTACGCGGGAAAAATGCAAATGTTTAGCAAACTGAAGTTCCAACAGAAAATGCTGATCGGTCCAGCACTGGCAGGCCTCGCATTCTGCCTCGTGCTGGCGATCACGCTGATTCTTGGCTCACGCAATGTCAGCCAAATGCAGCAGGTCGAGAGCGGATATTACCCCTCCGTGGAAATGAGCAGGGATTTGGAAGTGGACCTGAACGCGATCCAGAGGGGCTTGCAGGATGCGGTCGCCGCCAAGAACAGGGAGGCGCTGGCGGACACCGATGCCCTTAAGGACAAATTTCTGCAACGTCTGCAAAAAGAACAGAACAACCCAGTACTCGACCACCGGGATCTGGACCAGTTCGATGTCGAAATGCGGGAGTACTACGCCCAAGCGCGGCAGAGCACCGAGGGCATGATCGCGGGCAGCGTGACCGAAGACTTGAGCCAGTCGCTGGCATCCATGAGAGCCAAGTACAACGCGATCCACGAGAAGCTGCAGGCCAACACAACGCGCGACCAAGCCAGCATCACGACCGCCTTTGAAGAGACGAAAAACTCACAGCGTCGCGCGATCCTGCTGACTCTCACTGTGTCACTGCTCTGCCTGGGACCGATGATTGGCGCGACTTGGTACATTGCCAAGACTGTGACGCGCTCCCTGCTTGAAGCCGTGCGGGTTGCCGACGAGCTCTCACAGGGAAACTTGAGTGCCAGTGTAGAGGTGTACAGCACGGACGAAACTGGACAGATGCTGCAGGCGCTGAAGGACATGTCCGAGCGGCTCTCTCAAACCCTCGGCGAAGTTAAGAACTCAGCTGGTGCGCTGGCGTCGGCGTCGAGGCAAGTATCGGCTTCAGCCGCGTCTCTGTCGCAGGGCACGAGCGAGCAGGCGGCTTCCATTGAGGAAACCACATCAAGCCTCGAGCAGATGAGCGCCTCGATTACTCAGAACGCCGAGAACAGCCGGCAGATGGAACAGATGGCCGTCAAGGGCGCCCGCGACAGCGAAGAATCAGGCGCGGCGGTAGGTGAAAGCGTAACCGCGATGAAACAAATCGCGGAGAAGATATCGATCATCGAAGAGATCGCGTATCAGACCAATTTGCTGGCGCTCAATGCCGCGATCGAAGCGGCGCGCGCCGGCGAACACGGCCGGGGCTTTGCCGTGGTCGCCACCGAGGTCCGCAAACTGGCTGAGCGCAGCCAAACGGCGGCCCAGGAAATCGGCGGTCTCGCCAGCCACAGCGTTGGAATCGCCGAGCGCAGTGGGGAACTGCTGAAGGAACTGGTCCCCGCCATCAAGAAGACGGCAGAACTGGTTCAGGAAGTCTCAGCGTCATCCCGAGAGCAGTCTTCCGGCGTAAACCAGATCAACAAAGCCATGTCTTCCGTGGACACAGTAACCCAGCGTAACGCGTCTTCCGCGGAAGAGCTATCCAGTACCGCCGAAGAGTTGGCCGCTCAGTCCGACGCCCTGCAGCAACTCATGGCCTTCTTCCGTGTGGCCGAAGAAGAAGTGACACCGAAGGTTTACAAGCCATCCGCCGAGTACACGCCATCCCAGCGTCTGGCGGAGGCGAGAGTGCCTAGAAAGACCAACGGCTCCGCGGTTGAGTATAACGTCTCCCGGTTCTAGGAAGCGAAAACGTAATGCAACTCATTTGAAGTTAGAAGAGTAACCACTCGAGAGGAAAACAATGTTGAAAAACGTAAAAATCTCGCGGCGCTTGCTGCTGGGATTCGGTGCAGTGCTGTTGCTATTGTTTGTGGTCGCTGGCACGGGGTACTGGGGGCTGGATGCCGTAGAACAAGAAACCATTTCGATGCTGCATGGCGACTCTCGGTTGGCGGAGTTCGCCGCGCTCGCTAAAGAGTGCACTCTGGAATTGCGGCGGGCCGAGAAGGATTCATTCCTGAATATTGACACCCCGAACGTACGAGAGGACTACATTGCCACTTGGAGGCGTTGGAACGAACAGTTCCAGACCAATCTATCCGAATTACAGAAAAGGGTTCAGAGCACGGAAGACAAGGAGACCGTTCGCAGGATGGCGGCAAACGCGGCAACCTACGAAAGCGGCTACAACAAGGTTTTGGGCATGATCGAGGATGGTCGGATCAAGACCCCACAAGCTGCCAATACCGCCATTATTGAGTACAAGGATGCAATTCACCAGTTCGAGGCGGATGCGACTCAACTGTCAGACGAGCATTTCAAGTCCATGGCCGCCAAGGATCAGGTCATGACGGACTTCGCGCGACGGACCACGGCCCTGATGATGATTATTGTGGTAATCGCGGTTATGGTTGCGCTTCTCACGGCGCAACTCATAGCCCGGGGCGTGAGCCGCCCGGTGCAGGGCATGGCCGAGCATCTGTCGGAGTTGGCCGCGGGCGGAGGCGATCTGACCAGGCGCATTGAGGTCAAGTCCGCGGACGAAGTCGGTCAAATGGGCACCTCCCTCAACGATTTTCTCGAGCAGATCGAAAAGATCATCATGGAGGTCAAGGGTGGAGCGAGCGCGATTTCCAGCGCCGCGCAGCAAGTCTCTTCTTCTGCCGCGTCCCTGTCGCAGGGAACAAGCGAACAGGCGGCCTCGGTGGAGGAGACTACGTCGAGCCTGGAGGAGATGAGCGCCTCGATCAACCAGAACTCCGACAACAGCCGGCAGATGGAGCAGGTAGCTTCGAAGGGCGCCCGCGAAGCCGAGGAGAGTGGGAAGGCGGTGAAGCAGACGGTGGAGGCGATGAAGTCGATCACCGACAAGATCGAAATCATCGACGAAATTGCCTACCAGACGAATCTGCTGGCGTTGAACGCGGCCATCGAAGCGGCCCGGGCCGGGGAGCATGGCCGGGGGTTTGCAGTGGTGGCGACCGAAGTGCGCAAGCTGGCTGAGCGCAGCCAGACTGCGGCGAAGGAAATCAGTGGCTTGGCTTCGGACAGCGTGAAGGTGGCGGAGCGTTCCGGGAAACTGCTGGACGAACTGGTGCCTTCGATCAGGAGGACGGCGGACCTGGTACAGGAGGTGTCGTCGGCGTCGCGCGAACAGTCGTCGGGTGTGAACCAGATCAACAAGGCGATGGCCCAGGTGGACCAAGTGACGCAGCGGAATGCTTCTTCTGCGGAAGAGCTGTCAAGCACGGCGGAAGAGATGGCGGGCCAGTCCGAATCCCTGGCGCAGTTAATGAGCTTCTTCAAGACTGGCGGCGACAATAGGGGCTCGTTTCTCCATCAGCATAGAACGCAGGCATCCAGGTTGCAGCACAGCACGCAACAACATCCGGCCAATACCACGGCAGTGGCGCGGGCGGCAACAGCAGCAGCAGGCGCAGGCGCGGGTGGAAGCAAATTCACCGCCAGCGAAGATGAGCACGGCTTCGCCCGGTTTCAGTAAGGAGAAAACCCAATGACAACAGCGATGAAAGAAGCCGTGGAACAAGAGCAGTATCTGACGTTTCTCCTGGCTGGCGAGGAGTATGCCATCGGCATCCTCAAGGTGAAGGAAATCATTGAATACGACACCGTGACTACAGTACCGAAAACACCCCGCTGGGTGCGAGGAGTGATCAACCTGCGCGGAGCGGTGGTGCCGGTGGTGGACCTGGGACTGAAATTCGGTCTAGAGGACCGACCGGTGACCAAGACCACCTGCATCGTGATTGTAGAAGGGCAGTTGGAAGGGCAGAGCACGTTGATGGGTGTGATGGTGGATGCGGTAAGCCAGGTGATGGACATCGCGGCCAGCGCGGTGCAGGAAGTGCCGACGTTCGGCACGCGTATTAAGGTGGACTACCTCCAAGGCATGGCGCAGTTGGGAAAGAAGTTTGTCCTGTTGTTGGACATCGATAAGGTGCTGTCGGCGGACGAGGTGCAGGACCTTACCGCGGTGACAACGACGCCGTCGGAAGGAGAAGACAACGTCGGCTCGCCAAACCTTGAGGAAGCGGCTGCCACTTCGGACGAAGACAGCTCCGCGCCAGATGCGAATGAGGGCGTGCCGCAGTAACGATAAAACCAGCGGATTCGCGGGGCCAACTTTGCCGTTGGCCCGCGCGGATCGAGAACAAAGACCATGACCAAGACAATTTTGCTAGTGGACGACTCCGCCACCTCGCGGATGCAGAGCCGGATGATCTTCGCGAAAATGAACCAGTATGAATTCCTCAGTGCATGCGATGGCAAAGAAGGCGTGGAACTCGCGCTGGAGAAAAAACCAGACCTCATTTTGATGGACGTTGAGATGCCGCAGATGACCGGCATCGAAGCATGCCGGGCGCTGAGGGAAAACGCTGCGACCAGGAGGACTCCGATCATCTTGTTGACGATGCGTAGCGAAGATGCGGCAGTAAAGAATGGGTTCGACAGCGGATGCACTGAGTACATGTTTAAGCCTGTGAATGCCGAAAAGCTCATAGCAGTCCTGAAGAGACACTTGGGATGAAAAGGTCAGGTTGCAAGATGCACGGCAATGCGCGGTTCGCTGCGCCAGCAATGCAAAAGAAAGCAGCGGTCCCCGCGATCTACAACCACTCAGCGTGCGACATGTCGCCGTATTCGATCTCAGCCAAAGAGTTCGTGCTTTTTCAGGCGATGATCTACCGCGAGTCGGGGATCTGGCTGTCGGAGGGGAAGGCATCACTCTTGACGGGAAGGCTCTCCAAGCGACTTCGGGCCCTGGGACTCCGCAATTTTGCGAAGTACTACCAACTCGTGGGCACGGACGAGGAAGAACGCCGGGCGATGCTCGACGCCATCACAACCAACGAAACTCATTTCTTCCGGGAACCCGGGCATTTCGACTTTCTCGATCGGCATGTCTTCCCCAGGTGGCGCCAAGAGGGGGCCGCGGGACAGCGTCCAACCCGCCTTCGCGTTTGGAGTGCAGGTTGCTCCAGCGGTGAGGAACCGTACTCGCTGGCTATGCTTCTGCTGAAACACTTCCACGCAGAGAAATGGGATCTGGAAGTTCTTGCAACCGACATCTCCTCTCGCGTCCTGGAAAAAGCACGGGAAGGGGTTTATCCCATCGAGAAGATGAAAGACATTCCTCAGGAATACCTTCGCGCCTACATGCTCAAGGGCCGCGGCGACAACCAAGGCGTCATGAAGGCCGGCCCTGAATTGCTCCGCATCGTAAGCTTTGCCCACGTGAACCTGCATGCCGATTCCTACCCCATCCAAGGTCCTTTTGATCTCATCTTATGCAGGAACGTCTTGATTTATTTCGATCAGAAATCTAAGGAAAAGGTGATCAGCGGGATCGTGCAGCATCTTTCCCCCTCGGGATTGCTGTTTGTGGGGCACTCCGAAAATCTGGGCGGAATATCCCCCAACTTGAGAACCGTCGCGCCCACCGTGTATGCACCGATGCCTTCGTTCCGGAAAGTTTCACGCACGATCGTCCGCTAGGAGTCAATCTGGCTGCGCATTCTAGCCCAAGTGAACAGGTGAACATGAACCTCGCGCGAAGATCAAGGAGATTGGGCGGAAGCATTCACGTGCTCGTGGTGGACGACTCTGCCGTCGTCCGCCAAGTCATGCAAGCGGTGCTCAGCGCCGATCCGAGGATTAGGGTCAGCGTGGCTGCCGACCCGATCATTGCCTTCGCCAAGATAAAGAAAGAAATGCCTGACGTGGTCATCACGGACCTCGTGATGCCTCGTATGGATGGCCTGACCTTCCTGCGAAAGATTATGGCGGAAAGGCCGATACCCGTCATTGTCTGCTCCGAAGTAGCCCATCGCCGGACCGAAGACGCCATCTCTGCGCTGGAACTTGGAGCGGTCGAGGTCATCACCAAGCCCAAGCTCGGGATTCGCGATTTCCTCCACGAATCCGCGCTCATGCTGACTGACGTAGTCTGGAGCGCGGCTCAGGCCAAGTTGTTGCCGGCAGCCCCACCGCCTGTCGCGCCTCGAAATACCGCCGACGTTATCCTGACACTGAGCCCGGCCTCTCGGATCGGGCCCACGGAAGACAGGATTATTGCGGTCGGCGCCTCCACCGGGGGCACCGAAGCTCTACGCGAACTTCTGCAAGCGATGCCTTCCCGGTGCCCCGGTATCGTTATCGTCCAGCACATGCCGGAAATATTCACGCGGGCATTTGCCGACCGTTTGAACCAGGAGTGCAACATCGAGGTCAAAGAAGCCGCTGACGGCGATCGCGTCGTTAACGGACGCGCTTTGATCGCCCCCGGGAACCATCACATCCTGGTGCAGAGGAGCGGATCCGGCTGCGTCGTCCGTATTACCGACGGGCCGCTGGTCTCACGCCACCGGCCCAGTGTGGATGTGCTATTCCGCTCCGTTGCCAGGTCCGTTGGAGAGCGCTCGGTAGGAGTGATTATGACGGGTATGGGGGATGATGGGGCTCAGGGTTTGCTGGAGATGCGCAACTGTGGCGCCCAGACCATTGCCCAGGACGAGTCCAGTTGTGTGGTCTTTGGCATGCCGAGAGAAGCCATCGCACGCGACGCGGTCGTAGCCGTTGTTCCCTTGCGACGCATCGCCGAAACCGCCTTGAAGATGGCTGCGTGCCAGCCCTGTGATCGTTGACGGACTGACTCTCGGGATTGTCTGGCATACTTCGCCGGTTCCACGTCCAGTCGAGAACTCCCCTCGTAGCCGGGTCGTGTGAGGATCTCGGCGTCGTCTCAGCGCCCCCCTCCACACGCGAACCCTGGCAGTGCCCGCCGCAGGGAAATTGAAATTATCGATCTTTTGCATCGAGAGAGCCGGCCAGTGACGTGTCGACCTCGATCACTGCACATTCCCGCTTGTAATATGATCCAGTTGCGTTATTGGTGATTGTCGGCGGCGAGGTGCAGTCGTCGATGGTTACGACTGCACCGCAGTCTGTGCCACCCCCGGCGACTTCGCGCGAAACTGACGCCCAGTCTCCGCGAGACAACGCACGATTGCAGCAGCAACGCCCTGCGCCGCATGTGCTTGCGGGAATTTTGATCGGCTGAATCGAAGAATGCGTTAGCTAAAATCCCGAAATGGATTGACCCGGCAAGGGTCTCCTCGTAATCTCTAACTGATGTCATCTCACGTCCATTACCGCCATCATCATCACGCGCACGGCGCGTTGGCGGGGGTGCACCTGAGATTGCAGATTTAGTCTAAAGGCACTTTTCAGGAGTCAGGCCCGCCGAGGCGAATCGCTCAGCGGGCTTTTTGTTTTTTGACGGAGAGGATAAGCGTATGAATGCGGAACTGGATTTCGAAAAAATGGCCGGCCTGTTGCCCGCCATCGCGCAGGATGCAGCCAACGGAGAAGTCTTGATGGTCGGCTTCATGAATCGGGAGGCGCTGGCGCGAACCCTGGGAACCGGCTATGTCACGTTCTACAGCCGCACGCGCGCGCAACTCTGGACGAAAGGTGAAAGCTCGGGCAACCGGCTGCGAATCGTTTGCGCGCGCACTGACTGCGATCGCGACACGCTGCTGCTGCAAGTCGAGGTCGAAGGTGCGGGCGTGGTCTGCCATCGCGGGACGCGGTCGTGTTTTACGGAAGAGATTCCCGTATCGCTGGCAGTCGCCGCTCCGATGGGGGAGCGTTTATGAAGCTGCGCATCGGAATTCCGAAAGGCAGCCTGCAGGAGGCGACGCTGCAGTTGTTCGCGCGTGCCGGGCTTCCTGCTTACACCAACGGACGGTCTTATTTTGCCACCACCGCCGATCCGGAGATCGAATGCATGCTGATTCGCGCGCAGGAAATGGCGCGTTACGTGGAACATGGCGCGATCGATGCCGGACTCACCGGGTTCGACTGGATCGTGGAGAGCGGATTGGAAGTGATCACGGTGAGCGACCTGATCTACGCCAAACGCAGCTGCGGCAAAGTGCGTTGGGTGCTCGCGGTGCCGGAAGAGTCAACGGCGCAGCGAGCAGAAGATCTTTCGGGGCGAATCGTAGCGACCGAACTGGTGAAGGTCACGCGCGATTACTTTCAGAACAAAGGCGTCGAAGTTCGTGTTGAATTTTCCTGGGGCGCGACGGAGGTGAAGCCTCCGATGCTGGCCGACGCCATTGTCGAAGTCACCGAGACCGGCAGTTCGCTGAAGGCGAACCGTTTGCGCATTCTCGAGACTGTGCTCGAATCGAACACGCAGCTTATCGCCAACCAATGTTCGTACGCAATTCGCGAGAAGCGGCGCAAGATCGACAATCTTGCGCTCATGCTGCAGGGCGCGATGGAGGCCCAGGACCGGGTCGGTCTCATGCTCAACGTGCGCAAGCAGGATCTTTCGGGAGTTCTGGCAGTGTTGCCCGCCCTGCAAAAGCCAACCATTTCCCATCTCAGCGATCAAGAATGGCTGGCCGTCAATACCGTCATTGACGAAGGCGCGGCATGGGAGGTAATTCCGCGCCTCAAGGAAGCGCGGGCCGAGGGCATCGTCGAGTATCCACTGAATAAGGTGGTACTGTGATGAGAACCGTTTCGGGGCGCAAGGCAGCCGAATTGGTCGAGCGCCTGGCGGCGCGAGGAACTGAGTTTAGCGCGATGGAGCCGCCTGTGCGGCGAATCGTCAACGAGGTTCGGCGTCGTGGAGACCGCGCCCTACGCCGCTATTCTAGGAAATGGGATGGATTGGCGGCGCGGCAATCGTTGCGAGTGTCGCAGCAAGAGATGGCGCAGGCGTGGAAATCGCTGGACGCTCCGTTGCGCACTGCGTTGCAGCAGGCGGCGGCGAACATCCGGCGATTTTGCCACTGGCAGAAGCCGCGGTCGTGGAAGCGCTCTCAGAGAAGCATTTCGCTGAGCCAGATCGTGCAGCCACTTGAATCGGTCGGATGCTACGTGCCGGGTGGGCGTTATCCACTGCTGTCAACCGTGCTGATGACAGTGATTCCGGCTCAGGTTGCGGGCGTGAAGAACATTCGCGTGGTCTCCCCCAAGCCCTCGCCGGGAGTCCTCGCAGCGACGGCCATGCTGGGTGTTGAAGAGTTCTATCGCGTGGGCGGGGCGCAGGCAATCGCAGCGCTGGCTTATGGCACCGAGAGCATTCCGCGAGTCGACAAGATCGCGGGGCCGGGAAACGCTTACGTCACGGCCGCTAAGAAACTCGTGTCGTTCGATTGTGCAATCGACTTTCTCGCCGGACCGACCGAGACCTTGATCGTGAGCGACTCCGGCAATCCGGAATTCATTGCCGCTGATCTGGTGGCGCAGGCTGAGCACGACGTGCAGGCATTGTCGTTATTTCTCACGACATCTCGCAAGCTGGCGAGAACCGTAGCGGAATCTGTAACCCGTATTGCGGAAGGAAATCGTACAGCCCAGGAGTCACTGCGAAAACGCGGCGCGATCCTGATTGCGCAATCGCGCGAACAGGCGCGCGATTGGGCGAACCGGCTGGCACCGGAACACATCACGATCGACTCCGACGATCTGGGCTTTATCTGTAATGCCGGATCAATCTTCGTGGGAGATTATTCCGCGCAGGCTGCCGGCGATTACGCTTCGGGGCCAAATCACGTGCTGCCCACTTCGGCGCAGGCCCGATTCCGTTGCGGGTTGAGCGTTCTCGACTTCGTCAAGATCATCACCGTGCAGGAAGTTTCACGAGCGGGTTTGCGGAAACTTGCCCCGGTGATTGAATCCCTGGCCTGCGCCGAAGGCTTACCGGCACATGCGAATTCCATCCGCGTGAGGTGCGAAAATGCTTAAGCCGCGGGAAGCCGTGCGCACTTTGCCTTTGTACTCTCCGCCACTGGCAGGGCGCCACGGCTTGCGCCTCGATTTCAATGAAAACACAGCCGGCTGCTCGCCTCAGGTCCTCGAATGTCTTCGCAGCCTCGATTTTGAACACCTTGCGAAATATCCGGAGCGCGAACCAGTCGAGGCCAAAGTCGCGGGGTTTTTGGGTGTTTCCGCCGCCGAGGTCCTGCTGACCAACGGGGTAGACGAGGCCATTCATCTGCTCTGCCAGACATACCTTGAACCCGGTGACGAAGCCTTAATCGTAGTTCCCACGTATTCCATGTACCGGATTTACGCGATGGGTGCGGGAGCGCAGATCGTCAGTGTCCCGCTCGGCGAGAACTTTGAATTTTGCGCTGAGGCGGTGAAAAGCCGGATCAGCGAGCGCACTCGTTTGATCGCTATCGCCAGTCCCAACAATCCGACGGGAACCGTCGTCCCGCCACAAGTACTACTCCAGATTGCTCGCGAAGCGCCTTCTGCGGCACTGCTCGTGGATGAAGCCTATTTCGAATTTTACGGCCAGACCGTGCTGGGCGCTCCGCGCGAGTTCCCAAATATATTCGTCGCAAGAACGTTCTCGAAAGCCTACGGCCTGGCAGGGCTGCGGGTGGGCGTTCTCGCCGGTAACGCCGAGCACATGCGGACCGTGCGCCGGATCAGTTCTCCGTACAACGTGAATGCGATGGCGCTCGCCTGCCTGCCGGAAGCGATGAAAGATCAGACGCATCTTCAGCAATACGTGAAGCAAGTCGTGGAGTCGCGGGCGGCGTTGGAGAATGCGCTCGCATCCGCCGGAATCCAGTTCTGGCGCGGCCAGGCAAATTTTGTGTTGGCTCGCGTAGGTTCCACAGCGGGAGCTTCGGCGGCTTTCGTCGAGCAAATGCGAAGACGTGGAATTCTGGTGCGCGATCGCTCTGCCGACCACGGCTGTCAGGGATGCGTCCGCATCACACTGGGCCCTCGATCCCACACAGAGTGCCTGCTGCAAGCGCTGCAGGAAATATTCGAAGAATCAGGCCTTACTCAAGGAGCATCGCGCTCATGAGAAAAGCCAGCATTCATCGCGTCACCAAAGAGACTCAGATTCAACTCACGCTTGCCATCGAGGGTCGCGGTAGATACCAGGTCTCAACCGGCATTCGTTTTTTTGATCACATGCTCGAACTCTTCACACATCACGGGGGCTTCGACCTGAAGCTCAAGGCGCGCGGCGATCTGGACGTAGACCAGCACCACACGGTAGAAGACGTCGGCATCGCCCTGGGGCAGGCGTTCGAAAAGGCTCTTGGCACCAAGCGCGGCATTCTTCGCGCCGGATACTTTCTGATGCCGATGGACGAAACCCTGGGCATGTCGGCAGTAGATTTCAATGGCCGCGCCGCCGCGGTGGTCGATACCAAGGTGCGGGCGCGACTGGTCGGCGATCTGCAAGCGGAACTAGTGGAAGATTTCTTCGAGGGATTTGCCCGCGGCGCCCGGGCCAATGTGCACGCCTGCGTCTTCTACGGCCGATCGAGCCATCACAAAATCGAAGCGGTCTTCAAAGCTTTTGCGCGCGCGGTGCGCGCCGCTTGCTGGCGCGACCGGCAAATGATCGGGCTGTTGCCCAGCACGAAGGGATTGCTGTGATGATCGCCATCGTCGACTATGGCGCGGGCAATCTGGTTTCCGTGAAGAAGGCCTTCGACCACCTGGGTCAGAAATGTGTCATCACTTCGGACCCCGAGCAAGTAGTAAAAGCCGCAAAGGTCGTACTGCCCGGCGTGGGACATTTCGCCTCGACCGCATCGCTAACTGGAACCGGTTTGAAAGATGCGATTCGGGCTACGATCGACCGCAAAATACCTTTTCTAGGCATTTGCGTCGGAATGCAGTGGATGTTTGCCGGCAGCGCCGAGTCCCCCGAAACCCAGGGGCTGAGACTATTCGCCGGTAATTGCGAGCGATTCCCCGCCATCGTGAAATCGCCACACGTGGGCTGGAATTCACTTGAGATCGATTCCTGCTCCCGGTTGTTTTGCGGCGTGCCGTCCTCTTCCTACTTCTATTTCACGCACTCGTTTCGCGTGCCGGTTTCCCAGGACACGGTAGCCTGCTGCGAGTACGGGGGGAAATTTTCAGCCGGCGTGGAACGCGACCATCTGTTCGGGGTCCAGTTCCACCCGGAGAAGTCCGGCGAAACAGGTCTTAAATTACTCGCGAACTTTTGTGGATTCTGACATGCTGACTAAACGCATCATCGCTTGCCTCGATGTAGACGCCGGACGCGTGGTGAAAGGGGTGCAATTCGCCGCGCTGCGCGACGCAGGCGATCCCGCCGAATTAGCCAAGGCGCACTGCGCTTCCGGAGCCGACGAGATTGTTTTGCTGGATATCTCCGCGGCCCACGAAAACCGAGCCACGCTGCTGGACACGGTGAGCCGCGCCGCCAGGCAATTATTTATCCCGTTCACAGTCGGCGGAGGAATCCGCACGCTCGACGATGCCGCCGCCGTCTTCTCCGCCGGCGCCGACAAAATCAGCATCAACAGCGCAGCCCTCGCCAATCCGGAGCTGATCGCGCACATCGCGCGGCGTTTCGGAGCGCAAGCAGTGGTAGTCGCCATCGATGCCAAACGGGATTCGAAATCAGGCAAGTGGCAAGCCTTCAGTCACGGAGGGCGGACTCCCACCGGCCGCGACGCGATAGCGTGGGCGCAACAAGCAGAAGCTGCCGGAGCCGGTGAAATCTTGCTCACCTCTATGGACCGTGACGGTACCGGCGCAGGCTTCGACTGCAAATTGACGCGCGCGGTTGCCGATGCTGTCCGCATCCCGGTCATCGCCTCCGGCGGAGCGGGCGGAGCCGCGCATTTCCTCGAGGTCTTCCGTGAAGGACATGCCGACGCCGCGCTCGCCGCCTCCATTTTTCACTACGGATTCAACCGACTGTCGGATCTCAAGCAGAGTCTCGCTTCCCAACAAGTCTCCGTGAGGTGGCCATGCTGATCCCCTCCATTGATTTGATGGGCGGCAAGATCGTCCAGCTAGTCCAGGGGAAAAAGAAAGCGTTGGAATTCGATGATCCGGTGCACTGGATAAGCCGCTTCGAGAAATATCCGTTGGTGCAACTCATCGATCTCGATGCCGCGATCGGAACCGGCAACAATGCCAGCCTGGTGAGCGCGATCGCCCATCGCCTGCCCTGCCAGGTGGGCGGAGGCATCCGCTCGTTCGAGGAAGCTCAGGAAACCCTTTACGCCGGGGCTCGCCGGGTCATTCTCGGCTCGGCTCTATTTGCAGACGGCAAGCTCGATACGTCGTTCGCCCGGAAGATATCCGCAGGGCTCGGATCAGATCGCCTCGTCTTCGCTCTCGATGCCATCGGCGGTCGCGTCACCACCCACGGCTGGCGCAGGCAAACAGATGTAGCTCCGATCGAAATGCTCCAAGCCCTCGATCCGTTTTGCGGCGCTTTCCTGTACACGCATGTGGACACCGAGGGCCTGTTGCAGGGGTTCCCGCAGGAGGTCATCCTTCCGCTAAGGCGGGCAACCGCGCGCCAACTCATTGCCGCCGGCGGAATTCGCTCGCAACGAGAGATTGACGACCTGCACACGATCGGTGTCGACGCGGTAGTAGGGATGGCCATCTATCAGGGACTGATCCCAGCGTAGCTCTCTGCAGGGGGGCCAACACTGACGCCCAGATGACAGAGATTCGCGTGCATGCGATGCTGTTGTGAAAAGAAAGGCGTTGCCATGAACGTGCTGGTCCTGAACTCGGGAAGCTCGAGCTTAAAATTCCAGGTGATCGCTACCGATCTCCAGCAGATCAAGCAGGACAAAGACGACCGCATCTGCCGCGGCGAGGTAGAAGGCATTGGCGGCGAGGCCATCATCCGCATCCAGCACCGCGACGATCCCACGCAAACCCTGACCGCGCCTTTGCGCGACGTAGGCGCAGCGCTCGATTACCTCGTGCGCTACATCGCTTCCGACCGCTCGCGCATTGCTGAAATCAAAAGCACCGCCGACGTTCACGCCGTCGGACACCGAGTCGTGCACGGCGGCGAGTTGTTCAGCCAATCGATCCTGGTTGATGACCGTGTGATCAAAGGCATCGAAGATTGTATCGATCTCGCACCGCTGCATAATCCCAACAACGTTAAAGGCATCCTCGCTGCGCGCGACTTGTTTGGCAAAGATGTGCCGCAAGTCGCGGTCTTCGATACCTCGTTTCATCATTCCATTCCCGAGCAGGCTTATCTTTATGCCATTCCGTATCATCTCTACCGGCGCCATCGCGTCCGGCGCTACGGATTTCACGGCACATCGCATCGCTACGTGGCATTCCGCTACCGCGCCCTGCGAGGATTGACCCGCGAGCAGACCAACATCATCACGCTGCATCTGGGCAACGGCTGCTCCGCCGCGGCAATCAAGAACGGCTCCTCCGTCGATACCTCCATGGGCATGACGCCTCTGGAAGGCCTGGTGATGGGCACGCGTTCCGGCGACCTCGATCCCGCCATCGTCAGCGTGATCGCGCGCAAAGAGGCATTGTCGTCGTCGGAAGTGGACACGCTGCTCAACACGCAATCGGGCTTGCTGGGAATCTCCGGGCTGACCAACGATATGCGCGAACTGCAGGCCGAACTCAAAGAGCACGACGATCGCCGGGTGCGGCTGGCGGTGGAAGTGTTTTGTTACCGCGCGCGCAAGTACATCGGTGCGTATCTGGCAGTAATGGCGGGAGCCGATGCCGTCGTCTTCACCGGCGGCATTGGAGAAAATTCGGCAGATGTCCGCGCCCGCATTTGCTCGGAGATGGAATGGGCCGGACTTCGTATTGACGCCGCGAAGAATGAGCAGACCATCGGCCGTGAAGGCCTGATCTCCACCGAAGATTCCAAGCTGCTCGCCTACGCCATTCCTACCGACGAAGAACTTCTGATCGCGCGAGATACGGTGCGAGTGATTCGCGGTGAGCCGCACCCATCATGATGAGTACGGCCACGTCCAATCTGTTGCTTCCGGCTTGTCGATGCCGTACTGATGGGCATAGTTGCGGCACTCAATCTGCTGGTTCAAGAACCGCTCCTTGGCGTGGCCGCCGATTTTCTGCAACCTCGGCACGCGGTCGACCACGTCCATTGCCAGGCTGAATCGGTCGACGTTATTGTTGATGGCCAGTTCCAGCGGCGTGTTGATGTTCCCTTGTTCCTTGTAGCCGCGAACATGGATGTTGGGATGATTCGTCCGGCGATACGCGAGCCGGTGAATCAGCTGCGGATACCCGTGGAAGTTGAACATCACCGGCTTGTCGACAGTAAACAGGGAATCAAAGTCGCGGTCGGGCAATCCATGGGGATGCTCGCTGGTGGGCTGCAGCTTGAACAGATCCACCACGTTGATGAAGCGGATCTTCAGGTCGGGAAATTCCTTGCGCAGTAGCCCGGTTGCGGCCAGTGCCTCCTGAGTAGGAATGTCTCCGGCGGAAGCCATCACCACATCCGGTTCGCCCGACTCATCGTTGCTGGCCCAGTCCCAGATGCCGATTCCCTTGGTGCAATGCGTGATCGCGTCGTCCATATTCAAAAACTGCAAGTGTTTTTGTTTGTCGGAGACGATCACATTCACATAGTTTTGGCTGCGCAGGCAGTGGTCGGCCACCGAAAGCAGGCAGTTCACGTCTGGCGGAAGATAAATGCGCGTGACATTGGCGCTCTTGTTCACGACCACATCCAGGAATCCGGGGTCCTGGTGGGTGAACCCGTTGTGGTCCTGCCTCCAGACAGTGGAAGTAATGAGCAGGTTGAGCGATGCGACGGAATCTCTCCACGAAAGGTGGTTGCAGATTTCCAGCCACTTGGCGTACTGGTTGAACATCGAGTCGATGATGTGCACGAAAGCTTCGTAGCTCGAGAAGAATCCGTGACGGCCGGTCAGCAGGTATCCTTCCAGCATTCCTTCCAGGGTGTGCTCGCTGAGCATTTCCATCACGCGGCCGTCGTTGGCGAGATTGCCGCCATCGTTATCTTCGGGAAAGCGTTCCTCGATCCAGAACTTCTTGGTCGCGGCATACAGGTCATCGAGCTTGTTGGAGGTGGTTTCGTCGGGACCGAAGACGCGGAAGTTGTGGGGATTAAGTTTCATCACGTCGGCCAGCATACGTCCCAGAGGGCGCGTATTTTCTGCCAGCGTCGCGCCTGGCTTGTCGGTTGGGTTCGCATACTCGCGGAAGTCGGGCAAGCGCAACGACTTCTTCAGGCGCCCGCCATTGGCGTGGGGATTGGCACTCATGCGGCGCGTGCCTGTGGGGGCCAGTTCGCGAAATACCGCGGCGAGCTTTCCCTCGCCATCGAAGAACTGTTCGGGCTTCTGCGACCGCATCCAATCTTCGAGGATGCGAAGTTGCACTGAATCTTTTTTGGCAGCGGGCAGAGGCACTTGATGAGCGCGCCAGAAGCCCTCTAGAAAATGTCCTTCCACCTCGCGCGGTGCGGTCCAACCCTTAGGTGAGCGCAGCACGATCATGGGCCAGCGCGGACGGCTGGAGACACCCTTCTTGCGGGCAGCCTGCTGGTGCTCGCGAATTTCGCGGACGCAATGTTCTGTGGTGGCTGCCATCGCCTGGTGCATGCTGTCGATGTCGGAGCCTTCGACGAAATAAGGAGTCCACCCGTAGCCGCGAAACAGGTTCTCCAGCTCTTCATGCGAAATTCGCGCCGGCAGCGTCGGATTATCGATCTTGTAGCCGTTCAGATGCAGGATGGGTAAGACCGCTCCGTCGCGCGCGGGATTGAGGAACTTGTTGATGTGCCAGGAAGTCGCCAATGGGCCGGTTTCGGACTCGCCATCGCCAACGACGGCGGCAACAATCAGCCCAGGATTATCGAAGGCCGCGCCGCAGGCATGCGAAAGAACGTAACCGAGTTCTCCGCCTTCGTGAATCGAGCCTGGCGTCTCGGGCGTGCAGTGGCTGCCTATGCCTCCGGGAAACGAAAACTGCTTGCAGAATTCGCGCAAGCCCTCCTCGTCTAAACTTTTTTCCGGATAAATTTCGGAATACGTGCCTTCAAGGTAGGTTGGGCCGAGAACTCCGGGCGCTCCATGCCCGGGCCCGGCCAAGAAAATCATGTCGAGGTCGTATTTTTTGATCAGCCGATTGAGATGAATGTAGATAAAAGAAAGTCCAGGACTGGTTCCCCAATGCCCGAGCAGGCGATTCTTGATGTGTTCGGGCCGCAGGGGCTCGGCTAGTAACGGATTTTCCTGGAGGTAGATCATGCCGAGGCTGAGATAGTTGCAGGCTCGCCAATAAGTTTCGGTCTTATGCAAGTCTTCCGTACTGAGCGGCTTTTCTTCAATGGTGGAGCGGGTGGGAGCGTACGGACTGAGTTCCAGGATTTCGGCTGGTGTGCTGACTTCGATCGTGCTCATAGATAACTCCTGTTAGTAGCGTATCCCTCAAGATGATGGATGACAAATGGTGGGTGGATCATGGATCGCGAGTGCCGTGAACCGTTTTGGAACTGAGATGCGCGCGCCTGGCCTGAGCGAAATTACAATCATGTAAAATCACCGCTGATGACTGAGCCGTTGATCAAGCTGTATCGCACGGATTTGGGGTGCGTGGCCGAGTGCGGTGAAAAGAGCTATCTCCTCACCGGTTGCTCTTGGGATGAACTGGTCATACGCGATGACCTCGAAACGCATTTGAGAACAATGGTTCGGAGCAGCGCAACGCGGGAAGTGCGGCTGCAAGAATTGCAGATTTGTGCGCCGATTGGCGCCCAGGAAGTCTGGGCTGCAGGTGTTACATACTATCGAAGCCGCGATGCGCGGATGGAGGAGTCGAAGTCTGCGGGCGGGGGCGATTTCTATGATCGCGTCTACACAGCGCAGCGGCCGGAACTCTTCTTTAAAGGAACAGCGAGCAGGGCAGTGGGGCATGGGGCTAAGGTCGGTATCCGGCAGGATGCAACCTGGTCCGTGCCGGAGCCGGAATTGGCATTGCTGATCAGCCCGGCGGGCAAGATTCTCGGATACACCATCGGCAATGATATGAGTTCGCGAGATATTGAAGGAGAGAACCCACTGTATCTGCCTCAGGCGAAGGTCTATTACCGGAGTTGCGCGTTGGGTCCGGGCGTGGTGATCTCTTCGACGCTTCCGTCGCCCGCCACCGAAATTCAGTTGCAGATTCTGCGAAACGGGTCACCGGACTTTGCCGGTTCGACCGCGCTGAGCGCGATGAAGCGCGATTGTGCGAGCCTGGTGGAATATCTTTACCGCGACAATGTCTTTCCCGCTGGATGCTTCTTGCTTACGGGAACAGGTGTGGTGCCGCCCGATTCTTTCACCCTGAAGCGGGGCGACGAGATTCGGATTTCTATTACTGGCGTGGGCACTCTGGTGAATGTGGTGGCATAGCTTAGAGCGGCGGCTCTATTACTCCAGGGAAAAGATTCGTTCCATCAGCATCCACTTTTCTCCGGGTTTAGCTTCGGGAAGGGCTTGCTGGAACTTCCACATCAGCGTCTCCCATTCCTGGACCTTGGGATTAAGTTGATCTGCTTTGCTCTTCGCTTCGAACGAGAACGTCTCGTTCACTTCCATGATCATGAACATGCGGGTTCCAAGCAGGTAAATTTCCATGTCCTCGATGCCCGCGTCTTTGATGCTGCGCGTGATCTCGGGCCAGATTTTCTGGTGATAGCGCTTGTATTCGGCAATCAGCTTGGGATCGTTCTTTAAGTCGAGAGTCAGGCAGTAGCGTCGTTTCATTCGACCTCTGTGGCGGGAATGGGCAAGGTAGAGCCGGCTATGGACGCGGCACTGGGACGATATCCCCAGATCGCAAAGTAGAGCACGTACGCATGGCAAAGCAGCGGAATAATGAATGCGTGCTGGATATTCCAGGCGTCGGAGATTCGCCCCATGATGGCCGGGCAGGCGGCGCCTCCGATGATGGACATGACCAGCAGAGATGACCCGAGCTTGGTGTAAGGGCCAAGGCTCTTGATGCTGAGCGCGAAGATGGTTGGAAACATGATGGAGTGAAAGAATCCGATTAGCACGACCGCCCATGCAGGCGCAGTTCCGGTGGCGAACAGCACGACGAGAAGGCTGAGCAGCGATCCTGCCGCAAACACACTCAGCAGGCGCGGCGCCGCGATCTTCTTCATAATCGCCGAACCGCTGAACCGGCCGATCATGAATCCGACCAAATGCAGTTGCAGATAGTGAGCCGCCGCCTTCTCGTGCGTTCCGGGCAGGGTGAATTCGACGAACCGGATAATGAAGCTGGC
>DASYYT010000221.1:0-11056 GCA_035949755.1 Candidatus Sulfotelmatobacter sp. | reverse complement strand
ATGGCATCATCGGTGATCTCGCGCGGACGGCGGCCATAAGTAGCAGCCAGTTCCTTCAGAAAGTGACGAGTAAATAGCGGGATGTCTTCCTTGCGTTCGCGCAGCGGCGGGACAAAGAAGGGAATGACATTGAGCCGGTAGAAAAGATCTTCGCGGAAATTGCCGCGAGAAATTTCCTCCTCCAGATCTTTGTTGGTGGAGGCAATCACCCGCACATCGACCGTGATCATTTCATTGCTGCCGACCGGCGTGAAGCGCTGTTCTTCCAGCGTGCGCAGAACCTTGGATTGCGTCTTCAGGCTCATGTCGCCAACTTCGTCGAGGAAAAGCGTGCCGCCGTGGGCGTTCCGGAATTTGCCCTCCTTGTCGGCAGCGGCACCGGGAAATGATCCTTTGTGATGGCCGAACAGTTCGCTTTCGATCAGGTCTTCGGGAATGGCGGCGCAGTTGACCTCGACGAAGGTTTCATCCTTACGCAGGCTTTGTGCGTGAATGGCGTGGGCTACGAGTTCCTTGCCCGTCCCCGACTCGCCATAAATGAGCACGCGCCCGTTGGTGGGAGCCATCAGCCCAATCTGTTGGCGCAGAGCCTTCATAGGAATGCTGTCGCCGACGATAAGGCTTTTGGTCTGAAGCTGCTTTTTCAGATCTAGATTCTCCCGCTGCAGCTTCTTCGAATCGATCGCGTTCTTCACCACGATGAGCGTGCGCTCGATGCGCAGCGGCTTTTCGAGAAAATCATAAGCGCCCAGCTTGGTGGCGCGCACCGCGGTTTCGATGGTGCCGTGGCCGGAGATCATGATGACTTCGGGAGGATTCTCCATTTCGCGAATCCGGGCGAGGGTCTCCAGGCCATCGATGCCGGGTAGCCAGATATCCAGCAGGACCACGTCGAAGGCACTCCTGCGAACCAGATCAAGAGCGGCCTCGCCGCTTTCCAGGGCCGTGGCCAAATAACCTTCATCCGCAAGAACACCGGCCAAAGAATCGCGAATGCCGGCTTCGTCGTCAATGATGAGGATGCTATGCATGTTGAGGGATGGCCGCGGCCGGCGCGGGTTCGGGCACAACCGGAAGTTCCACGATAAAGCGGGCGCCCACGGGACGATTTTCTTCCACCCGGATGGAGCCGTGGTGATCTTCGACGATGCGGCTTACGATCGCGAGACCAAGGCCGGTGCCGCGCTTCTTGGTGGAGAAATACGGGAGAAAGAGCTTCTCTTTGAGTTCGCGGGAAACTCCGTGACCGCTGTCGGAGACCGTGATTTCAACGGCGTCGCGGCTGGCGACCAGAGCAGTGGAAATTCCGATCTCGCGGACCACGGCATCCTGGGAGGCTTCGGCGGCATTGTCCACAAGATTCGCCACTGCGCGCTTGATGGCCTCGTGGTCGGCCATCACCTTGGGCAAGTCGGAAGCCAGCGACTTGCGCAGGGCAATTCCATCGAGACGTCCGTTGAACATGGACAGGGCGTTTTCGATGATCTCATTGATGTTGGCAGGCTCCGGCTTGGCGATGGGGAAGCGGGCGAGGGTAGAAAACTCGTCGACCAGGCGGCGCACGGTTTCGACCGCTCCGGCGATCGTTTCAGCCGAGGAGCGCACCACGCTCAGAGATGCGGGATCGCCCGGGGTGGAGCGGTCAAGATGGCGCTGGATGCGTTCGGCCGAGAGCGCGATCGGGGTGAGCGGATTCTTAATCTCGTGGGCTACGCGGCGAGCCACCTCCCGCCATGCGGCCTGCTTCTGTCCCTTCAGCAAGTCCGACAGATCCTCGAATACTACGACGTAGCCGGAGCGTTCGCCCTGATGCCGCAGGGTGGCGACGGTGACCGCGACATTCAACGTTCCGCGAGGCAGTTGAATTTCCATCTGGCTGGTAGTCATCCCCATGCGATCGCCCCGGCGGAGGAGGGGCTCGAAATCTTCGAGAACCTCCGGAGGAAAAACGTCGGCCAGAGACGCTCCCAGCAGGATCTGGGGCGCAGGGTCATGTCCGGTATCGGGATGGAACATGCGGAGCAAGGCCTGGTTCACATGAGTGACGCGGCGATTGGCATCGAGCGAAAGCACGCCGGTGGGAATGTTTTCGAGAATGGTTTCCATGTGCCGGCGCCGTTGATTCAGTTCGGTGTTGACTGCGCTCAAGTCGCGAGTAGAGGTTTCAAGTTGCTTGCGGCTGCCTTCAAGATCTTCCGCCATGCGGTTGAAGGAGCGCACCAGATCGCCAATTTCGTCCGCCGAACTGACATCCACGCGATAATCCAGTTGCCCGCGCGAAATCGCCTGGGTAGCTTCCGCTAACGCGGACAAAGGACGGGTCACAATTTTCGACAGGAACAGGGCTAACCAGGTGGTGACGAACAGCACGGTCATGGTAAGCAGAAGCAGCAGGCCCATGTAGGTGCGGCGCACCACCCGCCGCTCGCGCGCCAGATCGTAATAGCGTTTCTGGCTGGCTTCGACCTGGTGAACGGTCTGCGAGAACTCACGGGGCAGCGGAATCGCGACCAGGATCAAACCCCCACCTTCTACGGCGGCGCTGCCCAGCGTGTAGTCGGTTTGCCCCCAGCTGAATTGGGCGACACGTGCCGCTTCCGCTTCGGCCAGCGGGAGCGTTCCTCTGAGCACGGGCCAGGGGGCGGGTGCATTGAAAGCGGCCTCTTCGTTGCCGTCGCGAACGGCAAGCGCGAAGCCTCCCTGCAGGGTCGGTTCGTGACGCTGGAATTCGCTGACCACAGCCGAGAAGCTGTGGCCGGAAAATGCGCGCTCGATCTCGGGAGATTGCGCCATGGAAAAGGCTTCGGCGCGCGCGTTTTGCATAGCGTACCCGGCCAGCAGCGTGGCCATGGCATGCGTGTCGGCGCGTACCTCCTCCACCGGGGTTGAGAACCATTTATCAATCGAGCGGTTCATCAGCCCGTACGCAAACCAGTACATCACGACCACAGGAAGCGAGGACAACAGGAGAGCGCCGGCCACCATGCGGGTGCGAAATTTCGATCCCAGCACGCCCAGGCGGCGTTCCGCAAAGAGCTTCAAAAGATTGCGCATCAGCACAAAAGTAAGCGCCACAAACAGCAGGAAAATCAGTGCCGAAAGCGCGGCAAAGACGACGATCTCCTGATTGTTGCCGGGGTGCAGAAAGTTGAGATCAAACGCGGTTTCGGAAACCAGAATCGCGAGCAGAAGAAATACCGCAATCGTCAGCAGGATGATGACCTGCTTACGGTAGGAGGTGTTCGATCGCACTGGGTTGGATCTTGCCAAGGGTTTGGATGCCGGTGCGAGCCCCAATAGCCGCCCGCCCGAGGCTGCAAGTCATTATAGATGCAGGCAGATGGGCCTGCGTTGCGGGTTCGGCACGAGCAAACTTGGTTAATGCCGAGTGGAGGTCACGGCCGGATGATCTTGCGATGAAAGTTGCTCGAACATGGCGGTGTAGGCCGGCTTCGGCTTGTAGGAGCGATCGAAAAGCAGCGCCGCACCCTGAGAGCCATGCGAATGCGAAACGATCCAGGAGTATTTGTCGGTGAATCCCCAGGTTTGGACGGCTGTGCAGCCTGGATTTTGCAGGCATGCCCGGACTACTCCGCGATAAACCTCAGCCTGCTTTTGCAGGTCGTCATTTTGAGCCTGACCGGCGGAATTCGTGGGCAAGGCGACGTCCAGCTCCGTGATGTGAACCTGCAGGCCTAACGCGATGAGGCGTGCAATATTGGCAGAAACTGCAGCCCCGTCGAAGTCGAGGTTCGAAATGTGCGTCTGCAGGCCGACGCCGTCAATGGGAACACCGCACGCTTGAAGTCTTTCACCATGGCATAAATCGCCTCCGACTTGCGGTTCAGACCTTCGCCACCGCCTTCGTTATAGAACAGCAGCGCATGCGGATCGGCCTCGCGCGCCCAACGGAAGGCCTGCTCGACGTAAGCTGTCTGTTGTCCTGCGTCGCCGATGCCGGGCTGGTTGTACCAGATGGAATCTTTTACCTGCCCTTTTTCGTCGAAAGCTTCGTTCACGACATCCCAGGCGAAGACCTGGCCGGCATAGTGCTTCATGACGGTCGCGATGTGCTCGTGCAACAGATGGGAAAGTTCAGCGGGACTGAAATGTGATTGGGCGAGCCATGGTGGATTGTCGTTGTTCCACACCAGGCAATGGCCGCGAACTTTCATGTCGTGGGCGCGGGCGAAGGCGACGACCTGGTCGCCTTGCCGAAAATCGAACGTGCCCGGGTCTCGCCGTACGACCCACCACTTCATCACATCTTCGGGTTCGACCATGTTGAATTCGCGAGCCAGGGTTTCGGCGTAGGCAGGTCCTGAGAACAAGTCGGGGCGAACGGCGGTGCTGACGAGCATGGCGCTGGAGTTCGCGGCATCGCGGAGAGTCTGCGGAGTGGCCGCAAGCAGAATTGTCCCCGCTATGACCAGTCCCGCAAGACGCAAACAAATCCGGCAGTTCATTTCATTCTCAACCTACAACTTTCATCAGCGTCTCTTGGGAACTGAAATTGTAGGTCGGCGGCGACGGACCGTAAAGCAGTCGAAAGTAGACGTGGCAACGAGGGAACAGCAGAGGATCGGCTATTTCGGAAGAAAGGGCTGCAGTGGGCAGCCGGCGCAGGCAGCTTTCGATTTTCGGCAGTACTGCTTTCCCACCCCAACAATCAAGCCGTGCATCTCGTTATAGACCTGCGCCAATGCGGTGCGGCGGGCTGTACTCATGGCCGAGGGAGGATGAGAGCCGCCACGGAATCCGGACTCAAGATGCTTCCTGGTCTGGGGAGATTGAATTTCCTGGCGCTCAGCAGTCTGCACCAATGAACGCTGGAATAACCGGCGAATTTCCTCGTACGGGGCTTTCTCGGGCAGAATGCGGTGGCGATCGAGAATGCGCCGGGTGTAGGCATCGACCACGAAGACGGGATGATTGCCGGCGTAGAGGAGAATCGAATCCGCGGTCTCAGGGCCTACGCCATTTAGTGCAAGAAGCTGTTCGCGCAATTTTTCTGTGGACTCAGAAAACATCTTATTCAGTGAGCCGGCGTAGTGCGCGTCCAGGAAGGCTACAAAAGTTTTAAGCCGCTGCGCCTTTTGCCGGAAATAGCCGGAGGGCCGGATGAGACGCTCCAGTCGTGGTCTTCGTACCTTTCGTATTCCCTCCACATTCAGCAGAGCCGCGTGACGCAGGTTGTCCAATGCCCTTTCGACATTGGTCCATGCGGTGTTCTGGGTGAGATAAGCGCCCACGATCACCTCAAATTGGGTGTCGGCTGGCCACCAATGCTGCGCTCCCCATGCGCCGGAGAGCGCCTCGTAGTAGCTGCGGATTTTATTTTCGCGGGACGCTTGCGGCACCAGAGCCCCTCCTGAGTTCGAGTGTAATTGAGGTCACAATCACCTGCTGAAGGTTGGCTCGGAGCGGGGGTGAAGGCTTACTGAAGTGCATGTACCGGACACGGAAGCCTGGTTAGAAAATGCCAAAAAATGGGCATTTCTCGGGCATTTCAACCTCTTAGGGCCCTGAAAGCCATGGTTTCTGTCAGGTGCAAGTACCAAAGTAAGTGGTGAAGTAATCCGCTTGCGTTGACAATTTATGTCAACGCGAATGAGCTGCATTTCTCTCCCAATGGATGGGCAGCCGTGCGCGTTGTGCTCGCACGCGAGTGCGGCACCGTCGTATCCGCGCGGTTAGGAGATCTGCGTATGTCTCAACGGCTGGGTGACCTTCTCGTCAAGGAGAAGATCATTACCCCAGAGCAGTTGGAACAGGCAACCAAGGTGCAGAAAGAACAGAGCTGCCGCCTGGGCTCGGCCCTGGTGAAGCTCGGCTTCCTGACGGATGAGGACGTCACCAATTTTCTCTCCCGGCAATATGGCGTTCCCGCCATCAATCTGTCGTACTTCGAAATTGATCCCGCGGTGGTCAAGCTGATTCCTTTCGAGACCGCGAAGCGCTATCAGATTCTTCCGCTGAGCCGCGTGGGCGCATCGCTCACCATCGCCATGGTCGACCCGACGAATGTGTTCGCCATGGATGACATCAAGTTCATGACCGGCTTCAATATCGAGCCGGTGGTCGCTTCGGAAAGCTCGATTCTGGCGGGAATTGAGAAGGCTTACGGATCGAGCAAGGAAGAGGATCTCGAAGCGGTCATGCAGTCGATGTCGGAGATGAACGACGAAGACGTCGAACTCAGTGAGCAGAACGCGGAGGAGTTGGCCCTCTCGGAACTGGAAAAGGCTGCCGACGAAGCGCCAGTCGTGAAGCTGGTGAATGTGGTCCTGGGCGATGCCGTGAAGCGCGGGGCCAGCGACATTCATATTGAGCCCTACGAAAAGGAATTCCGAGTCCGGTTCCGTATTGACGGCGTGCTGCAGTCGATCATGACGCCACCCTTGAAATTGAAGGATGCGATCACCTCTCGCTTGAAGATCATGGCGAAGCTCGACATCAGCGAGAAGCGGCTGCCGCAAGACGGCCGCATCATGCTGAAAATGAATGTCGGCGGACGCAAAAAGCAGCTCGACTTCCGCGTCAGCACGCTGCCTACGTTATGGGGCGAGAAGATCGTGCTCCGGTTGCTGGACAAAGAGAACCTGCGCCTCGATATGACCAAGCTTGGTTTCGAGCCCGAGTCGCTGGTGAAATTCGAGAAAGCCATTCTCAAGCCGTACGGCATGGTGCTGGTGACAGGGCCGACGGGATCGGGCAAAACCAATACTCTTTATTCGTCGATTTCCCGCCTCAACCAGCCCGACACCAACATCATGACGGCGGAAGACCCGGTCGAATTTCAGCTCCAAGGTGTCAACCAGGTGCAGATGAAAGAGCAGATCGGATTGAACTTTGCCGCTGCCCTGCGATCCTTTCTGCGGCAAGATCCCAACATCATTCTGGTGGGCGAGATCCGCGACTTTGAAACGGCTGAAATCGCGATCAAGGCAGCGCTTACCGGTCACCTCGTGCTTTCGACCCTGCACACCAACGGCGCTCCGGAAACTATCACCCGACTGATGAACATGGGTATTGAACCGTTCCTGGTCGCAACCTCGGTTCACCTGATCTGCGCGCAACGGTTGGTACGCAGAGTCTGCAAAGACTGCATTGAACCCATCGATGTGCCGCCGCAGACGTTGATCGATGCGGGATTTACGCCCGAAGAGTCCAAAACCGTAAAGATTCAGAAGGGCAAAGGCTGCGGCGTTTGCAACAACACCGGCTACAAGGGACGCTGCGGCCTATACGAAGTGATGGAAGTGGATGACGAGATTCGTGAACTGGTTCTGGTGGGCGCGTCGGCAGTGGAGTTGAAGAAGAAAGCCATCGAGCGCGGCATGATCACCCTGCGCCGCAGCGGATTGATCAAGGTTGCGGCGGGAATGACCACGCTCGAAGAAGTGGCGCGGGAAACGATTCATTAAGCAAAAGCATCGTTAGACGTTAGTCGGTGCTTGCAAACGATCAGCGATTAACGCGACGCGAGAACGATCAAGAACATCGGGAAGGATATTTGCCATGGGTTTGTCGTTAAGCGATCTGCTCAAAAGAATGCTGGAGATGAACGGCAGCGATCTGCACATCACCACGAATTCGCCGCCGCAGATTCGGGTGCACGGGCATCTGGTGCCGCTGGATTTGCCGCAGATGACGCCGGCCGAAACCAAGCAGCTGGCCTACAGCGTGATGACCGACTCGCAGAAGCACCGTTTTGAGGAGAGCCTGGAACTCGACTTTTCCTTTGGCTTAAAGGGGCTGGCACGCTTCCGCGCCAACGTGTTCAACCAGCGCGGCGCTACCGCCGCCGTCTTCCGCGTTATTCCCTTCGAAATCAAATCATTCAATCAACTGGGCCTGGCTCCAGTGGTCAGCAAGCTTTGCGACAAACCGCGCGGGCTGGTGCTGGTGACGGGACCGACCGGATCGGGCAAGTCCACAACCCTGGCCGCCATGATTGACAAGATCAACAGCGAGCGCCACGACCACATCCTGACCATTGAGGACCCGATCGAATTCGTCCACATGAATAAGAACTGCGTCGTGAACCAGCGCGAGCTCCACGCCGATACCAAGAGTTTCAGCGACGCGCTGCGCGCCGCGCTGCGCGAGGATCCCGACGTTGTGCTGATCGGCGAAATGCGCGACCTCGAAACCATCGAGTCGGCGCTGCGCATTGCGGAAACCGGACACTTGACCTTTGGTACCTTGCATACGAATTCGGCTACCTCGACCATTAACCGCATCATTGACGTCTTTCCGGCGCACCAGCAGCCGCAGATCCGAGCCCAGCTTTCGCTGGTGCTGGAAGGCATCATGTGCCAAAGCCTGGTGCCCAAGATCGACGGCAAAGGTCGGGCGATGATCATGGAGATCCTGGTGCCGAACCCGGCGGTGCGCAACCTGATCCGCGAGGACAAGATTCACCAGATCTATTCGTCCATGCAGTCGGGGCAGGAGAAATTCGGCATGCAGACCTTCAACCAGTCGCTGGCGACCGCGTACTTCCAGAAACTGATTTCCATGGAGACGGCGATCGCGCGTTCCAGCAATGTGGACGAATTAACGGAGATGATCAACCGGGGCGCCAGCCTGCTGAGCCGGCCGACAACGGCGGGCACGACGCTGGCTCGGGGAGCGGCCCCCTCCAAGCACTAGCAAGAGCGGAGCTCACAGATTTTGAACAAATTTCAAGCAGCAACGTTAGTCAGGAGAAGCTAAACCATGCCAGTCTTCACATTTTCAGGAAAAGATGCGTCGGGACAGAAGATTTCCGGCGAGCGGATGGCGGTGAACAAACAGTCCCTGGCGCAAGCTTTGCGCCGCGAGCGCATCACGCCCGGCGCTATCCGCGAAAAGGGCAAAGAGTTCTCGCTGCCGACGTTCGGGTCGGGAAAGGTTACGACCAAAGACATCGCGATTTTCTTCCGCCAGTTTTCCGTCATGATCGACGCCGGCTTGCCTCTGGTGCAGTGTCTGGAAATCCTGGCCGCGAACCAGGAAAACCAGACGTTCCAGAAGGTCCTGACCGGGGTGCGGACGACCGTAGAAGGCGGCGCCACGCTGGCCAACGCCATGCGGCAGTATCCCAACATCTTCGACGATCTGACCACGAACATGATCGAGGCGGGCGAAACCGGCGGTATTCTCGACATCATTTTGCAGCGCCTGGCGACTTATGTGGAGAAAGCGGTCCGGCTCAAGGCCGCGGTGAAATCGGCATTGATCTATCCGGTCGCAGTCGTGGGCATGGCGGCGTTGATCGTGGGTGCATTGCTGAAGTGGGTCGTGCCCATTTTCGCCAACCTGTTTGCCGGACTGGGAGTGAACCTGCCGCTGCCCACGCGCATCGTCATGGGACTGAGCGCCTTCGTGTCGACCTTCTGGTGGGTATTTTTAGTGGGAGGCTTCGGCATATTCTACGGCATCAGGCAAATCCGCAAGCATCCGCGCGGAAGGTACTATTTCGACAAGTTGCTGCTCAACCTTCCGGTAGTCGGCGGTCTGCTGCGCAAGATCGCGGTCGGCCGGTTCACCCGCACTCTGGGAACGCTGATCACTTCGGGCGTGCCCATTCTGGAGGGCCTGAGCATAACAGCGAGGACCTCGGGCAATGCCGTGCTGGAAGAAGCATTGATGAAGGTGCGCAAAGCCATCGAGGAAGGCCGCACCATCGTCGATCCCCTGCGCGAATCCGGAGTGTTCCCCAATATGGTGACGCAGATGATCGGCGTGGGCGAAGCGACTGGCGCTATGGACTCCATGCTGCAGAAGATTGCCGACTTCTACGAAGAAGAAGTGGATGCAGCGACCAAAGACATGCTGGCCATGTTGGAACCGGTCATCATTGGAATCCTTGGCATTTCCGTCGGCGGCATTGTCATTTCGCTCTATATGCCGCTGTTCGCCATGATCGCGAAATTGGCGGGATAAGAACAGGTTTCAAAGTGCAAAGGTTTTAAGGTTTCAAGTTGCGAGACTTTGAAACCTTAAAACCCTGAAACCTTGAAACTTTGAAACGGTCTTCCCCATGCAATCGACGTTCGACGAGCGCAATTGGCTAAGCTGGTTGGTTCGGGTACGGATTTTTATTCTGACCTTGCTGTTGGCCATCGAGCTGGCAGTCGCGCAGATCAGTCCGGCGCCGGTCCCGTTGCGGCTCTTCGTTGCCAGCATCTTTTTCTGGTTTACCCTCTCTCTATTCTATGTGCTGTTGCTTTCGTTATGGCAAGAGCACCGCTTGCAGGCTTCCCTACAGGTCGTGACCGATTTGTTGATGGTCAGCCTGGTGGTGCACGAGACCGGCGGTTGGGATAGCTCGCTCAATTTCCTTTATCCGTTGGTAATTATTGTCGCGGGCGTGCTTCTGCCGCGGGTCTGGGCGTACCTGGTGGCGGCTTTAGCCTTCATCCTTTACGGCACGGTGCTGGAGCTGAATTATTACGCCGTCCTGCCGTCGTATTGCACGACCCATCCCGGGCTGAAAACGCTGCAGGGAATCATCTTCGTCAATTTATTCGCATTCCTGGCAGTAGCTTACCTGGCGAGCCTGCTCACGGCCAAGCTGCAGCAGGCGCGCGTGCAGTTGAAAGATACCAGCGGAGCGCTGGAAAGCCTGCAGGCTCTGCATGAGAACATCATTCATTCCATCAGCAGCGGGCTGATTACGACCGGGCTCGATGGGCGCATCACGCTGGTGAATGCGGCAGCCCAGCGGCTTCTGGAGCGCACGCCCGGGACCTTGCTGGGCGGCCCTGTTTCACAGTTATTCCTGGATCCTCTTCCCACGGTGGAATCGCAACAAAATCATGCGGAGGTGCGTTTCGATGTGCCGGCCCAGTTCCGCAGGACGGTCAGGGTGCGCGTGTCCGCGTTAACCGTTCCGGAGCGTGGGGATCTCGGCTACGTTTATGTTCTCGAGGATCTCACCGAGATCCGGCGCCTGGAGCGCGAGGTGCGCATGCAGGACAGGCTGGCGGCCGTCGGCCGTTTAGCCGCAGCCATTGCGCACGAAATCCGCAATCCGCTGACCTCGATTGCCGGGTCAGTCAGCATG
>DASYYT010000220.1:0-10564 GCA_035949755.1 Candidatus Sulfotelmatobacter sp. | reverse complement strand
CAAGCCCTCCCTCGAGGAGGTGTTGATTGATGTCTGGCGGCAGGCTCTCATCGAGAACGCCAAGATTGTCGAGTTAAGCGCGGGGCGTTTTGCGGTTCGGCGCACTCCCAAGCGCGGCCTCCGGCAAGTCGATTTCGTGTTCGACGGCAACGAAATTCGAGGGTTGGAACAGAACCCGCAAACCCGCTCACAATGGGCGCAGCTGGCGCGATCCGGCCAGAAGGTAATGCAGTTCTTGAGCGAGGGCCGCTATGTGGCGAATGTCGCGGACGGGAAGGTCACCATTTACAGGAGGTGAGGCAGCTGCAAACCGAGCCGAGCGGAATTTTCCGAAACCGCCCCGCGCATACGCGCCCGTTTTCTCATTGCGGGGTTCATTCCGCCGCGGCTTCATGACTCTTTGCGCCGCGTCAACCAGTTGCTCTTGATTTGCGGCGGACCATGTGATGGGCCGTTCGCAGCAACATGGCGCGGTCTCGCTGATCCATCCGCGAAAGCATCTTCGTAAACTTGCGAAGCTCATGCCGCTCCTTCCCGCTCGAGCCCCACAGCAGCTGAGCGTCTTCGGCAGAAGGCTGCGCCGGTTTCTTCGGCGGTTCCTTACCGTCGTAAAAGAACCTGTAGAGTGGAATCTCAAGCGCCTTCGCATACGCTTCCAGCGTCCCGATGGTCGGGACGGTATATCCATTTTCGACGCGGGAGGTGTAGCAGCGTATCAAGCCCGTGCGCTTTTCAATATCACCCTGACTGAGATTCCTCGCCTCCCGCAGTTCCCGAATCCTTCGCCCAATCTCCATGGTTGCACGTTACGCCAGGGAAGCAAGAATCGTCAATCGTTTCCGTGCGGCAGCACGCCGCCTTCACTCTTCGCCGGCACGGTTGATCGCGAGCAGAGACGCACCGCGCGCGGCGTTTGCAGCAGAGAAATAGTCTCGGTTCAGCGTTCGATTTCCAGGCCGTCGAGCATGCCCTTTTCGGCGGAGGCCGGAACCGCCGAGGTTGCCGCCGGTTTTTTTCCGGCGGGTGCGGCAGGCCCGGGCGCTTCACCGGGCGGATCTTCCTCGTCATCGGCGAACTGCAGGCGCAGGTTTCCCGCGTTGGTGGCAAAGGCAAACGCGGTTTGACGCTCGATGATGCCCGCGCGGACCATTCTTTCGAGTTCGCCGTCGAAATGCTGCATCCCCTCGGTCGAACCGTCGCGCATGGCATCCACCAGCGATTTGCCTTCGCTTTCGCCCCTCTCCACGTATTCGCGCGTTCGCATGGTGGATTTCAAAATTTCGATAGCAGCGACGCGGCCTTCCCCGTCCTTGCGCGGGAGCAGGCGCTGCGAAATCACATAGCGAAAACTCTTGGAGAAGCGCATGCGAATGACCTGCTGGTCGCTGAGCGGGAAGACGCCCACGATGCGTTCGATGGTCTTCGAGGCGTCAATGGTGTGCAAAGTCGAGAACACCAGATGGCCGGTTTCGGCAGCCTCCATGGCAATTTCGATCGTCTCGCGGTCGCGCATTTCGCCGACCAGAATGACCTTGGGCGCCTGGCGCAAGGCGGCGCGCAAGGCGAGAGCAAATGACGGCGTGTCGCTGTGCAGTTCGCGCTGATGCACAGTGCCCTTCTTGTGGGAATGCAGGAACTCAATAGGGTCTTCGATGGTCAGGATGTGAAACGCTTTTTCTTCATTGATCTTGTCGAGGATGGCCGCGAGCGTCGAAGACTTTCCCGAGCCGGTCGGCCCGGTCACCAGCACAATTCCGTTGCGCAGGTGCGCCGCCTCTTCCAGCTGGGCGGGGAGTTTGAGGTCAGCGAAAGTGGGCACCTTGGTCGGAATCACACGCATGACGATGGCGCAACTGCCACGCTGGGTGAAGATGTTGACCCGGAAGCGCGACAGCTTGGGAAGGCTGTAAGAGATGTCGCAGGAGCCATCCTGGCGAAGCTTTTCGACCGCGTGCTGGTTGTTGCCGATCAAGTCCGCGGCGATGCGCGCGGTGTCCTCGGCTTTCAGCACTCCAACCGTGGCAAGCGTGACGCCGACAAGCTGACCATTGGATTCGATCTGCGGCAACCTGCCCGGTGAAAAAATCAAATCACTGACGTGCCGCGCGGCCTTGAGCATCGCCGAAATAATCGTAGGCGTGGCCCAGGGAACCTGCGGCGGCGAAGACGGCGGCACGGTAGTTGTGGACATTGGCATTCCTCAACGGTACTCGGATCAATTGACAAACCTTGAGTCTGCCCGATTCCGCGCCCGGGCGGGCACCGAAGAACGCCGGAGATGCAGCCTATCGATTACGACTAAAATCGATACAGTCGAGAACTTCGGGCGGCCGCACGGCAACCCAAATGCTGCCGGCTTTCCCCGTTTTTATTTTGTCTGCTTATGATCCCAAGCAACGGTAACACTCCGTGGACCGCCTGTTTCACGGCCATTAGCTTGTAGCTGGGGAATTACCCGCCCATCAACATAAATCTCGAGGAGGCAACACATGATTGCAAAAAGGATTTCCGTTTTGTTTTTGTTCGCATGCCTGGCAGCTTCGGTCACTTTGCTGCCGCGGCACTCGTATTCCCAAGCAAGAGCGACGTTCAAGGCCGATGGCGGATTGCCAGTTCCGCCTTATCCGACCGGATCGGTCGCGGCGCTGACGTTCGAGGCCGATGGCGGCTTGCCAGTTCCACCTTATCCGACCGGATCGGTCGCGGCGCTGACGTTCAAGGCCGATGGCGGCTTGCCAGTTCCGCCTTATCCGACCGGATCGGTCGCGGCGCTGACGCTCGAGGCCGATGGCGGCTTGCCAGTTCCACCTTATCCGACCGGGTCGGTCGCGGCGCTGACGTTCGAGGCCGATGGCGGTTTGCCAGTTCCACCTTATCCGACCGGATCGGTCGCTATAACGAGTCAGCCGATAGCATAGGGGAGAAACGCATGAGCGCCTAAGAAGGGAGAGGTTCCCGGCACCTTTCCTTTCTTTCGTGTTATTATGTGCGGACTTTTACTACGCCTTACTATGTGCGCAATTAGAGGGTGACACGGCATGTTGGATCTACTGGTCTGGTCCGCTTGCGCGGTGCTCGAAGGGTTGCTACTTGTTCGAGCCGCGCGTACGAATCTGTTCCGGACGTTCCCTCTATTCTTTTCCTACATCGCGTGCGTTCTGGCGAGAGATCTTCTCGGAACCACCGTTTACGTGCATTACCCTTCCCTTTACGGCTCATTTTATTGGACTACGGAGCTGCTCGTAGCCGTCATCAGCTACGGAGTCCTCCTGGAAATCTACATCCACGCGCTCAAGAATTATCCGGGCGTGGCCACGCTTTTCAGGGCTCTTCTGCTGGTCATGTTTCTTGCGATTGCAATCAAGGTAGGCGTCAGTTCGTTCGGCTACGCGCACCTGTCTGCTATGCACTTTATTGCGGACCTGGAACGTAACCTACGGCGGTTGCAGGCCGTCCTACTCGCTGGCCTTCTGGGCCTTTTCGCCTATTATAAGATCCCCGTGGGGAGAAACCTGCGCGGACTGGTTCTCGGCTATGCGCTATTCGTCGGCGCAGATGTAATCACCCTGACTTTCATGGCCCATCCCGCGGTCGGGTTGGCTCACTTGGTGCGAAAAATCGAGCCCTTGTGCTATACAATGTCGTTAATCATCTGGTCTCTGGCCCTTTGGGTGCCCAGAGTTGAGGGCATAACCGACGTTCCTTGCGGAATTGAACAGGACTATGAGCATCTCGCCCGGGAGGCGAGAATGATGCTGCTTCGCGCGCGAACGCATCTCGCAAGGGGGGTCCGTCTGTGACGCAAATCATTGTGTCCGTCGCCATAGGTTCCCTGCTGCTGGGAATCGCCGTTTATTGGTTCCTGCAGGCGGACGCCTCCCCCAAGGTCCATCTCTCCGACGCCCGGGAGGCCCTGGGCTGCCTGCAATCGACATTCCTGCCGGTGAGCGTGGTCGACCGAGTTCTTGATTACAATGATTTCGTCTTTGTCCGGAGACAAAAGGAACCGGGCATTCTGCGCACGCTCGAAACCGAACGCAGAGCGATTGCCATGTACTGGGTGCGCCACACGCGGCAGCAGATGCGACTGCTCATGAGCTTCTATGTGAAGTCGGCCAGGCGCAGTTCCGGGCTCTCCGCTGCGCTTGAGCTCAAACTGGCCCTTAATTATCTCGTGTTTTTGGCAGCCTGCAACGCATTCCTTGGACTCATCTGGCTGCGCGGCCCGTTCCACGCGCAGAAAGTTGCCAGGCGCACCAGAACCGTAGCCGCGCGGTTTTGTGCCGTATCCGAGAAAGTCGTTGCGCTCACAGAAAGCCGCGCGGAATTGCGGGAAGCTTCCGGACAGCAGTGGCCTGCGGGGTGATGACCTGTGCCCATGGTGAGACCTATGGAGTTAAGCGCTGCCGTCGAAGATCTCAAAAAGCACACTCTTGTTTCGCTTCGCGGCGAGATCGCGCGATTGATTTATCTGGCGAGCACTCGCGATTACAATACGGGAAAGTACCATCATGACGGGCTAGCTCTCCGATTCACGCAGGAAATCGCCAACCAGGCCATAGGGAAGTGCCATGAGGAAGTCTTTCGGAGGGTGGCTGAGACCCCCCTGGAGGACCTGGTCAGCCAGTTACAAGAATACATCACCGGCGAGTACCGGGAAGACGAGGTAATCGCTGCCTGGCTGAAGCTCGAACCTTACCGCGTCGTCATTCCGCTCACCTGCGATCCGCTTTCTGCCAAACTCTTTTGTTCCAACCTCATGATTGCCTTGGCAATTTTGGAGTCCCGCGCGAAGAATCGCGCGAAAAACTGACCAAGCGCATCGCCGCGGCGGTCACTTGCCCGACCACTTCGGCCTCATCGGGATGGATGAACTGGCGGATGCTGCACGGCGAAAGCGGATGAGGAACAAGCATCAAGCGATTCTCGTGCAGCTCACACCAGGAGCAGGCATAGCCCTCTCGCAGTTCAATGAAATAGATCGGCCGTTCGAGCTCGGACCTCCAAGGGCCTTGTTCAATTTCGCATAGCTCGTCGTCAATCTGCACAAAGGATCCGGGCCGCAGGAGCGGATAGAGGGTGAAGTCCTTGAGGCCGATGTATCCGTAGAGCCCGTGCCTGACGTCCAGGCTCTGAAGAATGGGAATGGGCACTTCACCCCACACCTCCACCATGCGAGACAGCAGGTTGCTCTTTTCGATGCGGAAGCCCGGGTCAAAACGAACCGGGAAGGTAACGCTCTTTTTGGGGTCCGAAGCGATCACTTTGGTCAAATGTGTCTGTTCCAGGGGCCTAATGAACTGGTACTTGGCGATCTCTCCCAATTCCACTCCGAACAAGGCGAGCAGCTCGCCGTAATCGGTGCGGTAAGCAACGCTGAGGCTGAAAAGCTTGTGCACGCTGGGAGTGGCATCGCCGTTCTCGATCTGCGTCACCCAGCCATTGGAGATATAAAAATCTTCGTTTCCTTCGATCTCCACGACTTTGCGGCTGTATTCTTCGACGTCGCGCGTCGTCATTCCAAGCTTGTTTCGCAATTCCCTCAGCTGTTCCCCGGACCGCATCGAGTCTCTTCCTCAGCCGCCAACTTGGCAGCGCGTCAAAGCGCTTCAACAGAGTGAAGCAGGGGAGTGTCTCACACTCTTCGAGCGGCGCACAAGAGATTCAACGCTGGTGGTGTCCTAATTTGGATGTCAACGCTTAGGGGCAAGGAAAATCCAGTGCTGTGGCAATGTTCCGGAGCCAATAGATTGAAAATGGAAGGTCTGATGCTTTCGTAAAGGCTTCCAGTTCAAATCGTAGAGTGCATATCCGATTTCCACGTCAAGGGTAGCACCGCTATTTCCGGCGGTCCCGCTGTACAAGTGAAAACACGGGATAGTTGCTTGCTCGCCGTGCACACCGATTATACTCCTAATTTAATTAACTAATAAAGTTATAGAAACAGAGAGGAAACGCTGCTCGCTGCAAGTTCGCTCGGTGCGAGAACCCGCCCTGCTTAGAAAGGCAAGCATATTTCTCAAAATCGTTCCCTGAGCGACCGCAGCTCATTACACTGCGGGCCGGGGCAGGCTGTGGGGAATGGTTGTGCCATTCGGGCATTCCCGTTCATCGACCCGGCGGCAATCTTCCAGGTTGTCTTTGTGGCGTGAGCCGGACCAGCAGACCGGGCATGGCATCCGGGATCAGCGGCAGTGGTGCGTTGCTCCCTGGGAGTATGCACGCATTCTTCGCCGGGGAGCAGTTGCAGGATGATGACCAGAGGAGCGAAAGCAATCAGGAATGCTGGCCGGCGCCGTACGCAAAATTCGCATTCAGGCGACGGTCCAGTATCGCCGCGGCAAACTTCGAACATTCCGCGAGTTCCCCCTTCGCCCAATCCGATAGCGGGGGAAGGGCCGTACCGCTCAGCTTCACGCAGGAGCGCAGAATACGGTAATAAACGCTTACCTCTTTCAGCCACAGGTTACCCTCGTTGGGCGACGGAGACATCTGACGGGAGGTGCGCACCAGCATTTCGAAGTGCTCGGCGCCAAGGGCATCGTTGGCGATCCCGGTCGCGGCTTCGAGGGCGCTGGACAGGGGCTGGGCGGCAATGGCGATCCAGATCGACCTCCACTGCGCCAGAGCGAACTGGAGGAGCGCTCCCAGTGACAACGCGCAAATCAACGCTGCAATCATCGGGTATCAGTCTGGTGCACTCGGTTGATCCCTGCAATGGAGCGAAGGTACTATCCGTTCCTGTCGGTGCTATCGCGGCAGCGACCATTCCATGGCCTCGCTCCGACGGGCGGCGGCTGGCGAATCCCATGATTCCGGAACGGCGCCAGTGACCGATCCAGAGCCGGAGATTGACCGAGAAAATGTCACCTTTCGCTCCTGGGAGTATTCCGCGCGTCTCCGCGATCTGCAACGGCGGGACTGGTGGATCTGGGCCTTCTCGATGCTGGTCCTGCTCGCGCTCACCGCGGCGGTAGTCTCGCTCTCATTTCCGCAAATCTTGGACAACAGGAAAACCGTTCTTGGCGCCGGTGTGTTCCAGACCGTTATGGGCCTGGTCTGCCTGATCCTGCTCTTTATCGGCTATCTGACCTATGAGCGAGTGCTGATCAACAGGCTGCGCTTCGAACTGGCCGAAGGGCAATTCCACTCATCGCTGTGGCGTAACTTGGCGCTCACCGATCCGCTGACCGGTTTATATAACCGGCGGTTCGCCGAACGGCACCTGAAAATGGAAGTCGCGCGAGCCCGGCGCAGGGGCTACGCCCTGACCGTTGTTCTTTTCGACCTGGACAAGTTTAAGCAAATCAACGATCGCTTCAGCCATCCCGCAGGAGACCTGGTTCTACAAGCGTTCGCCAACCGTCTGAGCCAGGTGGTCCGGGAAGGAGACCTGGCCGTTCGTCTGGGTGGCGACGAATTTATGTTGCTGCTCGCCGAATGCGACTCGTTGCATCTGCCCGCTATTCTCGGCCGTCTGGAGCCGATCGAGGTTCTCTTCGGCGGGCATCGCCTACCGGTCAATTTTTCGGCGGGCTGGGCGGAATACCAGGAAGGCGACCTGCCCGCGGACCTGCTCCATCGAGCGGACAAAGCTCTCTACGAGAATAAGGAGTTGCGAAGACACTCAACCGCGGTTCAGTCCCACTGATCCGGGCCCCCAGTAAGCAGCCTCGAACTTCGCTTCATACCACTTCGGCTTTGTTTCCGTCCGGGAGCCGCCATACGCCGCCCGGCAAGCGCGCTTTTTTCATATGATCTTGCGGCACTCGGCTGCTCAGAAAGATGAGCAGACGGGCACCGGTCTTCCCATTTTGAAACCACATCAGCGAAGATACGTGTGTTGCCGATCGCGCCAGCGTTACCCCTATCCTGACACAGCGATTGCATGCGCTGGCCGGACTTGCAGGTTCGCGCGGTCCTGCGCGAGAGACAGAACAAGCCCGCGGACACGTGATACCTGCCTGGCGCATGCTTGATCGATAGAACCCGGGAGGGACATGAGCACAACTCTGGAAGGAACGCACGCGGCGCCGTCCGAGGCTAACATGCGACGCATCGAGCGGCGCCAATGGTGGCTATTTTCCTCCGGCATTATCGTCACTCTGCTGCTGACTCTGGGGATTATTTCTTTCGCCGCGCCGATGCTGCTCCCGTCGGTGAATTCCTACTATTCCCTTAACTTCGCGCTGGAGGTTCGCGCGCTGGTCGCGCTGGTCTTGCTGTTTGACATTTATGTTGTGTTTCAACAACTGCAGATTCACCGCTTTCGCAAGCGCCTCACCGTGCGCGACGAACTGTTCCGTTTGATCAGCGAAAACGCCGCCGACATGATCTCCCTGGTGGACGCCAATGGCCGGCGGCTCTATAACAGCCCTTCCTACGAGAAGCTGCTCGGATACTCTGCCGAAGAACTAGCGGAAACCTCCGCGTACGAGCAAATTCATCCGGACGACCGGGAGGCGATCGTCGCGGCGATTGCGCAAGCGCGCCAGTCCGGGACCGGCCGGCGTCTCGAATATCGCCTGCGCCACAAGGACGGCCGCTGGCTGGTTGTGGAATCGACGGCGAGCGTCGCCAGAAATCAGCAGAAGGACGAAAGGCTGGTCATCGTAAACCGGGACATTACCGACCGCAAACAGCTCGAGCAGCAGCTCTATCTGTCGCAGAAACTGGAAGCGATTGGCAGGCTCTCCGGCGGAGTGGCCCACGACTTCAACAACCTCCTGGGCGTGATCATCGGTTATGGAGAGGTGCTGCAGCGAAAGATCAGCGAAGACCATCCGCTGCGCGAAGCCGTCAATGAAATCCAGAAGGCGGGAAAGCGCGCCGCGGTGCTGACCCAGCAGCTGCTGGCCTTCAGCCGCAAGCAGGTGCTCGAGCCCAAAGTGCTCGACCTCAACAGCGTCGTCTCCGACGTCGAAAAGATGCTGCGCCGGCTGATTGGCGAGGATATCGAGCTCGAGATCGTTTTGCAAAGCGGCCTCGGCATGGTGAAAGCAGACCGCGGCCAAATTGAGCAGGTGATCATGAATCTGGCGGTGAATTCGCGGGATGCCATGCCCAAAGGCGGCAAGCTGATGCTCGAAACAAGCAACGCCGAACTGGGCGAGAATGACGTGAAGCGTTTCCAGTATGTGGTGCCCGGACCGTACGTGCTGCTGAAGGTGACGGACACCGGATGCGGCATGGACGCGGAAGTGCGCTCGCATATGTTTGAGCCCTTCTACACCACCAAAGAACCCGGCAAGGGAACCGGGCTCGGGCTGGCCACGGTCTATGGGGTGATCAAGCAGAGCGGCGGCTACATCTGGGTGGAAAGCGAAGTGGGCCGGGGCGCAACTTTCAAGATGTACCTTCCAAGAATCGCCGCGCTCCGGGAAATCGAGGGACGACAGGAAAGTCCCGCGCGAAGAGCGGAGGGGAGATCCCGAACGGTTCTTCTCGTCGAAGACGAACACTCGCTCCGAAAACTGACGCGGGATACGCTCGTGGAACTCGGCTATTCCGTCCTCGAGGCCGGCGACGCGTTCCAGGCGCTGGCGGTCGCCGAGCAAAGCGACTTTGCCATCGATCTGCTTCTGACCGACGTGGTCATGCCGGGCATGAACGGCCGCGCGCTGGCCGACAAATTATCGGCCATCCGTCCGGACATCCGGGTGCTCTACATGTCCGGATACACCGACGGCGCGGTCGCCGTGCAGGGAGTGCTGGAATCGGGAATCTCCATTCTTCGCAAGCCCTTCACGCGAGATGAGCTGACCGGGAGGGTCGATGAAGTGCTGTGCGGCCTGGCCAGCAAGTAGAAAACTTCAGCCCGGCGAATTCCTGCCTTCGGGCTTATCTGCTTGCTTCGAAGGGAAAGCGAATGTCGCGACTGCTCATTGTCGATGATGACGAATCGGTGCGCAAGGTCCTGCGCTTCCGGCTGAAGGATTCCTACGAAATTCTCGACACGGGCTGTCCCGAAGAGGCCCTAGCCCTGGCGCTGCGGCAGAAGCCCGATGCCATCCTGCTCGATCTGATGATGCCGGGGTATTCCGGCTTCGAGATTTGCCAGACGCTTTGTTCGATGAGCTTCACCCAGCTTATTCCCATTTTCATCGTCTCCGGCGAATCCGCGCTGCGCTACAAAGACTTTTGCGCGAATCTGGGAGCCAAAGGCTATTTTCAAAAGCCCGTCGATTTCGAAGCTCTCGAAGAGCGTCTGGCGGTCGTTCTCGAGGGCCGTCGCAGCGATCGGCGGCGTGAGCCGCGCATCAAACTGCGAGTAACGCTGAAGATCAAAGGGGCCACCGCCCAAGGCGAAGCCTTCGAGTTGCTTACCTCGACCGAGAACGTCAGCGCCCACGGTTTTCTAGCCGCCTGCAGCACCGCCCTAAAGGCCGGCTCCATCATCGAAACCTTTATCATGGCGGCGGGCCAGCATCCGGTCGCGAAGGCCCGCGTCGTGCGCATCGAATGGCCGGATACGCCCGGGCAGCGCTGCGGCTTCGAGTTTCTGAGTCAGCCCCTCAACTGGGTATTGAAGTAGAATCCTCCGATAGTCCCGCAACCGTTGCCG
>DASYYT010000219.1:0-6187 GCA_035949755.1 Candidatus Sulfotelmatobacter sp. | reverse complement strand
AATCAGGAGCTTTACAATCAGAGCCCCTGGTCCGGGCATCCTGAGGGTAGTTGGGACTTATCGTCTACCGTTGAACGCAGATTTGACGGCAAGTTCAGGACCACGTGCGGCTCACTTGTCAACGTTGGGGGGATGAGCGATGGACTCCAGGTTAGAGACAAGGTTGTTGATGGCGATGCCCAGATTCTTATCGTAGTTACGCTTCAAAAGCCTAGAATTGTAACTACACGGCAGCAGGAAAAAAGGACGGCGGAGAAGCAACACCGTCCACGAGCTTCTGGACATTTTCTGAACACAAGGAGCAGCCATCATGTCAGGATCGACTGAATCGCAACCACGCTTTCTTTCGCGTCGCGGATTTTTTGGCTGGGCCAGTTCGCTGGCCGCGGCACTGGGCCTGGCGCCGCTGGCTGCCTCCGCCAAGGCGCTTTCGTCGTCGACGGCAGCGTCGCCCGCGGCATCGTCGGAGGGTGAGGATTACTATGCGAAGCTTGGCGTGCCGACGATTATCAACGCGGCCGGCACTTATACCACGCTGACGGCGGCCTGCATGCCTCCGGAGGTTTTGGCGGCGGTGCAGAAGTCGGCGCTTCACCCGGTGCGGTTGCATGAGCTGCAAGTGAAGGCCGGGGAGTACGTCGCGCGCCGCCTCAAGTGTGAGGGAGCGGTCGTGACTTCGGGGGCTTCGGGAGCCATCAGCCTGGCCACTGCCGCCTGCCTGCAGTATGCCAACAACATCAGCATTTTGGACATGCCGCAGGCGATCGACGGTCTGAAGAATCAGGTGATCGTGCAGAAGGCGCATCGCTATGAATATGACCGCGCCATGTATCTGTGCGGGGCGCGCGTGACTGAGGTGGTCACACTCGACGACTACAAGCGCGCCTGCGACGCAGGCAATGCCGTGATGACAAATTTTTTCAACGCGGCCGAAGACGAAGATGGAATTGCCGGGAGCGCACAGATTGGCCGGGAAGAGTGGCTGCGCGTGGCGCACGAGTCCAAGATTCCGTGCCATCTGGATGCGGCTGCGGACATGCCTCCGATCTCGAATCTATGGAAATACACCGGCATGGGTTTCGACCTGGTAGCGTTCTCCGGAGGCAAGGGAATGCGGGGTCCGCAAAACGCGGGACTGCTGCTGGGACGGAAGGTCCTGACCGATCTGGCGCTTGCCAACAATAATCCGGACGACGGAATCGGCCGCGGTATGAAGGTGGCAAAGGAACAGATTGTCGGCATGGTTGCGGCGGTCGACTGGGTTCTCTCGCACACGGAAGAATCGATGCAGGGCGATTACCAGAAGCGGGCCGATCTCATCGCCGCGGCGGTGAAGGGCATTCCTTCGGTCAGGACGGAGACGGTGGTGCCAAGGATTGCCAACCATGTTCCGCATCTGTTGATTCGCTTCGACCCGGCGGTCGCTGGCGTCACCACTCGCGAGATCGTCCAGAGGTTGCGCACGGGTACGCCTTCGATTGAACTGAATCCCAACACCGGGCAAAAGCCCAATCAGGGTATCCCGGCAGACGCCAACACGCTGGTGGTTGGAGTCTGGATGTTGCAGCCGGGTGAAGATGCGATCGTGGGCGATCGAATTCGGGAGGCGCTCACGAAGAAGGGGTGACACGTGAATCCCGCCCTTGGCTCAGTGCGCGGAGCGGGGATTTTTCAACAACTAAGGCGAGCCTGCTAAGAGCTGACCGGGGCAGGCCTCGCAATTTGACTTGCGCTGATCCTGGGCGCCGCTTTGGGAATGCGCAGAATCATCAACCCTGCGATGAGTACCGCCGCCATTACCAGCCTCAGTCCCAATGAGAATGACGCTCCGGTGCGAGTGTACACGTAGCCGAAGATGTAAGGCCCGGCAAATCCCGCTATGCTGCCCACCGAGTTGATGAGTCCCACCGCGGTGGCCCTTTCTGCCTGGCTCAAGATCTCGGTGGGGATCGCCCAGAAGGTGGAGAGATAAGCGGTCAGAACGCCCGCGACCGTCAACCAGCCGACGGTGAACGCGACCGAGTGGCCGGGAATGGAGAGGAAAAAATAGGCTATCCCGGCAACGAACAGAGGCATGGCAGCATGCCAGCGTCGCTCCGCCTGCCGGTCGGAGTGCCAGCCATTGATCTGCATGGTTACGAAGCCGGCCAGGAACGGCAGAGCGCCCAACATCCCAACTCGCATATCCGTGAAGCCTGTCAGCCGCTTCAGCATGGTGGGAACCCAAAAGACGAATGTGTATTGGCCGATGTAGGCGAGGAAGGTGAGCGCAGCCATCCACGCAATCGTCGGCGATCGCATGGCCTGCCACACTGTGATGGCGGCAGTGCAAGGCGGTGTCTCCTCTTTTAATTTGTGCTCGAGCCATTGCCGCTGCCCGGCGGCGAGCCATGCGGCCTCTCTGGGCCAATCGGTCAGGAAGAAGAATGCAACGACTCCCAGCAGAATCGCCGGGGCTCCCTCGGCCACAAACAGCCAGCGCCATCCCGGGAAGCCCAGCCAGCCGCGGCCCAGAATCCAGCCCGCCAGCGGTGATCCCAGCACTGCTGACAGCGGAATGGCGCCCATGAAGTTGCTGGTGGCCTTGGCGCGGTCTTCGAAAATAAACCAGTGGCTCAAATACACGATGACGCCGGGGAAGAAGCCCGCCTCCGCCGCGCCCAGCACGAAACGCGCCACATAGAGCTGCGCGGGAGTGTGCACCAGCGCGGTCAGCACGGTGAGCGAGCCCCAGGCAATCAGGGTGGCCGAGATCATGCGGCGCGCGCTCCAGCGCTCTACCAGCAACGCCCCCGGAATCTGTAACGCCAGGTAACTGATGAAGAAGATTCCCGCGCCCAGGCCAAACACGTGGTCGCTGAAGCCCAGGTCGCGCGACATGCCCACCGCCGCATAGGCCAGGTTCGTGCGGTCTACGTAATTGACGATGTACAGAATGAACAGGAAAGGCAGCAGGCGGAAGCCGACGGTGCGGCGAGTGTGTTCGACGGTTTGGGTCGCGTTGGACGTCATCACGGTGGAGGCAGCCATTGACTCTGACCGCTCTCGGGCAGCTCTGAAGGGGGCGGGGAAGTATATATCGGAATCAGATTTTAGGCACCACCGGCGATGGCGCAAGACGCAGCCTTCCGACGGGATCGACTTAAGGTGTTTATCTGCGACATTAGATGTCCAGAAGCGAACCGGAAACCAGAGCAATGTTTCCTGAGTTATGAGCTGTATTACGCCAACTAACAGATCGTGTTCGGCCGGCGATATGGGCGGGGCGCTCTATGGCTAAGAAGGCCAGCCTAACCAGGCTGGCCTGTTGTCGTCACTGGCAGCCTGAAAACGCCAGAGTGGCAGCCGTGCTGCTCATGGCGGAGGTAGCGGTCAGCGGAGTGTTCGTCGTGGTCGAACTTGTCTTCAGCTCGGATGGGCTGCAGTCGGGAGTGCTGGTTCCATCGGTAGCAAAGGCAAAAGCATCGATGGTATAGCCTGCCGGACCTGCCGCCGGAGCACTGGGCTTTTGACTCGCACTCGCCTGGAATGCGCCCACACTCGGATTCAGTGCGGGAACCGAGAGCGTGTAACTGGCACAATCGGTCGTTGCGGGACAGGTCGAAGCGGCTGCGGTGGTGAGATTGGCCGTGGTTGCCGACTGCCCAGCCAAAGGAATCGTGACCATCAGGGATGAACTGATCGATTGCAACGCGGAGAGAGCAATGTCGGCAGCGGTGGCCGCGCTTCCAGTGCTCGTGGTAACCAGTCCTGTGATTGACGCTGGAGCGGTGCTGGCGCCAGTCTGCGCCGTAACCGGAACCATGCCCAGCGCGTTGCCCGGTTGTACGCCCGTAATGACTGTCGCGGCATAGGCGATTTGAGTGCCGCTGACGGCTCCGACGACCACATCATAGGTGCCCGCCGCCACCGGACAGAATGAAAATGCGCCCGAGGCGTCCGTCACGTCTCCATCACCACGCGATCAATTCCCGAAGTATCTTTCTGCTCCAGGGCCACCACGGTAGTTCCACCGGAGATCGGTTGGTTGCTCGCGCTGTCTACAACTGTGCCATTGATCGATGAGGATGTCAGAGTTACCTCGCCCGCGTGGAGAACGGGCTTTAGTCGAAACTGACCGTTGCCTTCCGCGATGATGGACTCACACGCGTTGAAGTCGATGTCAAGATCTTTGGTTTCTCCGGCGGCGATCACGAACTGTCCGCCTGAAATCTGGCCGGACGGAATCTTGATGCCGGTCTCGGCCTCGCTCGAGAGCAAAAGCGATTGCGCCTGATTCGGGGCGCTCGACAGCATCACGCAATTGGCGCCGCTGCCGCAAACGTTGTTGGCGATGGCGGTGCTGTTGCTTGCCAGCATGATGCGGATCTGCTGATAACTTCCCGGCTGCAGAGCAAGGGTCGCGCCCAGCGTCGCCAAAAAACACTGATTGCTGGCTTGACCAAGCAGGTCTACCTGCTGCGGACTCTGCGAAAGTGTGGGCGTGAGGTCGATCCAGCCGGAATCATTATTTCCTGCGCTGGCGCTGGCGTTGATCTGAACGTCGGTGATGGTTACGTAGATGTGGCTGAAGGCGCCCTTGGGACCGGAGCACGTTGCGGGATCGCTGACGCGGACATTTACAAACGAGGCGGCGTTTGTAGCGGACGATTTCCCGCTGCTGCAACCCCAAAGAACAAGGGCGCAGGTCATTAAAATTACACTCAATGTGCAAAGCAATGCGCTTCTATGCATGGCAGAACCTCGACTCAATGGCAAAGGGATGACATTCCAGGAACCTTGGGGGAAAGGTCCGGGAGGGATACAGCATGCTTCGTGCCGTTGCTGAGAAAAGCCATTGAAACTATTGCAGCACAATGAGTTTTCGGCTTTGGCGAGGCCAAGCGACGCTGCCTGAAGGCGGCAAGAATCTTCCAGCGGGCTGTAATTGTTGCCAGCAGATGGAATGGGAAGGCCGGTCTCCGACGGGATACCGTACGCTCCCAAGTTATCGACGCGCTTTAAGCTCAAAAGATAAAAGAGACCGGCAATGAAGGTCAGCAGCGCAGCGGCGAAGCAGAGCAGAGATTTTTTCCAACACAAGCTGACGATCGCTGTGCACCTGGGAGATGGCGCGGCAAAAAACCTTGTCCTACGGGAAAAGAAAAGAACTGACTTGACTCCGACTGGCCTTCTCATGGGAGGGCATTGCACTCAGAACCCCTAGTCATCCGGCCATTTTGAGTGTAACCGCGATGTTACGCCAACTGCGTCGAGCCGTGGGGATTGCGGGGTATCAGAACGACGCATACAATTTCTGATGTGAGGCGATTGCTTGCGGCAGCATTGTTATTACTGGGTGTTGTTGACCCTACCAACCTTGCCTTTTGCGAACCTTCCTCGAAGGTCGAGGAGATCACAGGCCGGATCGTGGCCTATTCCAGTGGCCTAGCTTGTCTGAATGGAAATGGGTATTGGTCGATGCTGATTCGGGTTCAGGATCGGACGACGGCCCTTCCACCGAGATTTGTCCAAGTACAGTTTTCTCTTCCTTGCGCCGAACATCCGCAATGGCTATTTCGCAAGCAATCTGTCCAGAAGTTCCGTCTGAAGCGTCAGCAAGATGCCAACTCGGTTCTCAAGGAATTTTATGATTGTCCTCCTGACTCGGTCGGTAAATGTCTTTACCTAGGGCGAATGTGGAGCGCCGTGCCGGGAGCCGAAGATGAGAAGCTCCCATTTGGGCAACGTGTACCAAGCTACCGCTCGATAGACCTACCCCTTGCCCCGGTTGTTTAAAGTGGGACCTGCAGATTGCTGCTAACAGGCCATAGCGCAAGCTTGCGCCGTCTCCTCGCCGCATCCGGTTTCGGGCGGGATTTTTAGTGAGGGCGAGGTGTCGCCAATTTGGGCACCGTTGTGGCTATTTGAAAATCAGAGCGTAGATAAAATACCGTGCAACACCGGCGAAAATCAGGCCGAGTGCCGACCTCGGCAGCCGGTTCCATTGAAAGACTCGCTCCGCCGTAGCGACCACGCATTATCTGAAATCTGGTCTCAAGTTCCAATGCTGCCGCCTAACAAGTGGGTGGCGAAGGGGCATCTCTTTCCGCCGTGGCCCGATGCGTTGTGTTCTTTCAGGAGTGTGATGGCAAATTGCTCGGCGCGGACGGCCGCGATTTTCTCAACCTCGAATTTGAAATCGAGA
>DASYYT010000218.1:0-8205 GCA_035949755.1 Candidatus Sulfotelmatobacter sp. | reverse complement strand
TGTTCCGGAGATCTTTTGATGGCACGCACTGCTTCCCTGAAAGTCTGTGCAGTCCTGTTGTTCGCGCTGGGTCTGGCCGCGCCCGTGTTTGCGCACCACCTTAAGAAGGCTGATACCTCGACCCTTCCCATCACGACCTCTTCCCCTGGAGCCCGAGCACTTTATCTCAAGGGCATGGAAGACTACGAGAATCTTTATCTGGAGCGCTGCAACGAAGACTGGCGCGCGGCCGTGAAAGAAGATCCCAACCTCGCCCTCGCCTGGGCCTGGATCGCCTTCAACAGCGGCAACCCCGCGGAAGTCAGCGCCGCCCGCGCCAAAGCCAAGGAACTCGCGCCCAAGCTCACCCCCGGCGAACAACTGATGATCGCCTGGATTTCCAAAGTGCAGGAAGGCGACTTCATCGGCGGCATCTCCGCCATGAATGACATGCTCGAACTGTATCCCCGCGACAAGCATCTGTTCTATCTTGCCGGCAACTGGCTGATGGGCGAAAACGGCGACGACCAGGCCAAACGTTTTATGGAAAAGGCCCTCGCCATCGACAAGAACTATCCTGCAGCGCTTAACGATCTGGCTTACATCGACGCCCGCCACCGCGAGTTCGACAAGGCATTCGCCGCCATGGACCGCTACGTCGTCCTGCTGCCTAACGAGCCCAACCCGCAGGATTCCTACGGGGAGCTCAAGCGCATGGCCGGCGAGTTTGATAGCGCCCTGGCGCACTACAGCGCCGCGCTCAAAATCGATCCGGATTTCGTCAGCTCCCAGGTCGGACTCGCCGACACGTACGCTCTGATGGGCAATCAGGAGCAGGCTCGCATCGAATACGATAAGGCCATTCGCTTCGCCAAGAATGAAGCCGACCGCCTCTCCTACAGCATGCAGAAGGCGATGACCTATGTCCGCGAGGAAAAGTTTGCCGAAGCCGATAAGGAGTTCACCGAGATCGCGGCCGACGCGCATGCCAAGGAACAGGATCTGCAGGAAGCGCAGTCCTATCGTCACCTCTCGGAATATCAGGCCGACGACAAGGTCGCGCTCAAAGATCTGAAGCTGGCCGAAGATGCTCTGCATCATCAGGCTACGATTTCAGCTTCGGACCGCAACGAGGAGATGTCGCGCATCCTGCGCAACCGCGCCGTGCGCGCCGCCCGCGCCGGCAACCAGCCGCTGGCCGACAAGTCGCTGAAAGATCTCGAAGCCCTCGCCAAGGGCAGCCGCAATCGCGTCATCCAGAGTTCCTATCAAGGCGCCGCTGGCACCCTGCTCATGGACCAGAAGAAATATCAGGAAGCGATCGCCTACCTGGAAGAGGATCAGGACAATCCCTTCACCATGGAATTGCTGGTGCAGGCCTACTACCAGACTTCTCAACTCGACAAGCTGCATGAAATCGAGGCCAAACTTCGCGGCACCAACGTTCCGACGATGGAGCAGGCCCTGGTCGTGCCCGCGGCCCGCGCCCGCCGTCCCACTATCTAGTCCCACCCTGCATCCGGGCTCCGGCGCTGAGCCCGGAATTTCTTCTTGAGCAATGCTCCGCTTGGGAACGCAGATCGTATACCGCGTGCCTTTGCCCTAACACCCACGCCTCCGATGACGCTAAAATCGTGACGCCATGAAGAAAATCTCTTTCCTGCTCGTTCTTCTGTTGCTCTCCATTCCTGGATTCAGCCGGAGTCATCAGGCAGCGCGGCCGCGCATTCTGGGCATCGATCACGTCGTGTTCTACACCACCGCGCCGGAAGGCGCGCGCAAACTCTACAGTGATGTGCTCGGCCTCGCCGCCGCCGATCCGGTCGAAGCCGGCCAGAGCGTGCGCTACATGGTCGGCACGCAGTGGGTCGGTTACGCTCCCGCGCCCGATGCCAAGGCGACCGACCGCATGGATCACGTGGCCTTCCGCACCGACAACATCGCCGGACTGCGCCGTTATCTGGTGGAGAAGCAATTCAAGCCTGCGCAGATTCACGGACAATCCGATCACAGCCTGAGTTTCACCATGAAAGATCCAGAGGGCCATGCCATCGAGTTTGTGGAGCGCGGCCCCCGCGAAACCGCGGCGCCGCCTGCCTCCGCCGTTTCGCGCCACATGATTCACGTGGGATTTCTCGTCTACAACCGTCCCGCGGAAGATCATTTTTATCTCGAGGTGCTGGGCTTTCGTCCCTACTGGCACGGCGGCATGAAGGACAACGAAACCGATTGGGTCGCGCTGCAGGTTCCTGACGGCAGCGACTGGCTGGAATACATGCTGAACCAGCCGCCGCATCCCGACCTGCAATTGACGGGAGTGATGAACCACATCTCGCTCGGCGTCGCCGACATGAAAAAGGCTCAGGCCCTGATGGAAGCGCATGGCTGGAAACCGCACGGCGACGAGCAGGCGGAAATCGGAAAAGACGGCAAGTGGCAACTGGATGTTTTCGATCCCGACTGGACGCGCGTGGAGCTGATGGAGTTCAAGCCGGTCGAGAAACCGTGCTGCAGCGAATTTACCGCCCCGCATCCTACTGAGTAAATTGGAGATCCGGGCGCACCGCTACATTCCGGACGCGCCCTGTGCAAAACGCGCGCCTGCAAGTCCTGTTTTCCCAATTACCTACGGATAATTCATGAAATTTGTATGTACAAAAAAGTATTGCTAACCATCTTTGATGGTCTCCGACTGGCAAATTGTGCAGCCGGTTAACGTGCAGGATGCCCTTTGCGGAGCCGGAAACGGCCCTGGCAGCGAGAATCTCTCCCGCGGCGAGCGAGAGTTTGGCTGGAGAAAAATCGTCGCTTATTTCGCCTCTAATTGCGTTTTGCGAATTTTCAACAACTTGCACGAAGACTCAACGACATACGGCAATCTTCAATGACTTAGGGATGAAAAGGCCCGCTCGCGGGAGCGAGCCATCCTCGCGACCGCCGGACGCCACGCCAACCTTAGCCTTCATTTGTTAGAATTTCTCCGCGATGACAACTTCGAGCAATGAACTCATTCTCGTTCCGGCTGGGACCGTGGTTAGCGCTAAGGGCGACGGAGCGGCGGTCGACATCAGCCGCGCGGCCAACCGTATTTTTCTAGTCACACTCTCGATCACCAAGATCATCGAGCAGGAGTCGCTCGATGTGAGCATCTTTGCTTCAGCCGACGGGGCGGCGTGGGAGGCGAAATCCATCGCCTCGTTTCCCCAGAAATTTTATTGCGAGGAATCTCCGCTGCTGCTCGATCTGGCCGTGCACCCGGATGTGAAGTTCGTGCGCGCCCACTGGGAGGTCGCGCGCTGGGGACGCGGCACCGAAACCCCCATGTTCGAATTCGGCGTGACCATGAAAGAGATCCCGCCCGACATCTTGCGCGAGGCCACGGCCGAGGCCCGGACGCTGGCGTAGAAATTGCTGATTGCTGATTGAAAATTCTTCACGTTCCAGCACTCAGTCCTACGCGAAAGGCCTTTAATCAACAGTCATCAGTCAACAATCAACAATTGCCCATCGACGCTTGATACCGGAATGAATGTCGACACCGATCTCACCGTGCGCCCGGCGCGCAACCTGCGCGGAAGTGTAGAACTGCCGGGCGACAAATCGATTTCCCACCGCTACGCGATGCTGGCGGGAATCGCCGAAGGCCCGTCGCGCCTGGAGAACTATTCAACCGGCGCCGACTGCGCCAGCACGCTGGGATGCATGCGCGCGCTGGGCGTGCAGTGGGAGCGGAAAGACAATGTAATCGAAGTGCAGGGCCGCGGCCTCACGCTCGCCGCACCGTCCGCCGCGCTCGATTGCGGAAATTCCGGCTCGACCATGCGCATGCTGAGCGGCATCGTGGCCGGGCAGCGCTTCACCAGCGAGATGATCGGCGATGAATCGCTCTCCCGCCGTCCCATGGAACGCGTTATCCAGCCGCTCTCCGCCATGGGCGCGCGGATTGAATCCCGGCAAGGCAAGCCGCCGCTGAAAATTACCGGCGGAGTTCTGCAAGCGATCGACTACAAAATGCCGGTAGCCAGCGCGCAGGTGAAATCGTGCCTGCTGTTTGCGGGGCTGTTCGCCGACGGGGAAACCCGCATCGCAGAGCCGCTGCGCACCCGCGATCACGGCGAAGTGGCGCTGCGCACTTTCGGAGCGCATCTGGAACGGAAAAGCACAGGCGCGGGAAGCGAAGTGCGCATTCGCGGCGGGCAGCGGTTGCGCGGCGTCGAGACGCGCATTCCGGGCGACCTGTCGAGCGCGGCATTTTTTCTGTGCGCCGCCGGATTATTCCCCGCCTCCCATCTCATCATTGCGAATCTTCTGATGAATCCCACCCGCGCCCGCCTGCTCGACATCCTCATGGCGATGGGCTTGCGCATCTCCGTGTCACAAATCGAAGAGGTTCACGGCGAACTGGTGGGATCGTTGCAGGTGGAAGGCGGCGTCCTGCAGGGAGCGACCATCTCCGGCGGAGATTCCGCCGCGCTCATCGATGAAATTCCCGTGCTGGCCGCGATTGCGCCCTACACCGGGAAGGGAATCGAAGTGCGCGACGCGAAAGAGTTGCGGGTGAAAGAATCGGACCGCATCCGCGCCGTCGCCACGAATTTGCGGCGCATGGGCGCGCAGGTGGAGGAGTTTGACGACGGGCTCAGAATCCCCGGTGGGCAGGCGCTGCACGGGGCAGAACTGGATTCCTTCAGCGATCACCGCATCGCCATGGCCTTTGCCGTGGCGGCGTTGCGCGCCGAGGGCGACACCGTCATCCGCGGCGCTGAGGCGGCGGCCATTTCATATCCGGCGTTTTTCCCGACGCTCGAAGGAATTGTGGAGCGCTAGGAAGCCGCTGGCTTCTAGCGACCCTCGCATATGACGGAGGAACATAGTAGCCAGCGGCTGTTGGCTAGCAGCTTCCGGGGGCCCTCCGCCCCTTTGTTTTTCCCCTAAAGCTCGTCATCTACAGGGTTTTCCGCTTTCAACCCTCAACCCGCAGAGCGCATCCAAAGCAATAATTAATTCTGCCCTGTCTCTCCGCTCGCCTCAGGCCAGGCCTCGGGCAAAACGTTCGTTCGGAATAAGGAGTGAACCATCCATGAAACGGTGTCTTGGTTTTCTGGCAGTTTCTTTGTTCTTCGCCGTACCCATGCTCGTGGCGCAGGAATCCGGTCAAATGGATCACGCCGAAATCGGCGCATTCGTGAATTATTATCGGCTCACCGATCCGGGGCCCACCCGGGATTTCCTCGGTCTGGGCGGCCGGGCCGCTTTCGGAATCACCCAGAATGTTCAACTGGAAGCGGAAATGGGCTATGACTTCAAGCGCGATTACGTGAACACGTCAGAAAACGGGGCCAGCGCCTCTGCCGTGACGTCGCGGCTGCGCGTGCTGCACGGATTCTTCGGACCGAAGTTTCAGACCGGGTCGGGAGCCTTCCGCGCATTTCTAACCGGCAAAGTTGGATTCGATAATTTCAACGTGACCAACCAGAATGCGCCTAGCGGGTTCACCAGTGCGGTGGGGTTGGGGAATAGCGCCACCTATTTCGCGCTGTATCCGGCCGGCGGCATTGAGGCCTTTGCGGGGCCGATAGGGATTCGTCTGGAAGTCGGCGACGACGTGTTCTTCAACGGCGGGGCGCACAACAACCTGCGCGCCACGATTGGTCCGCAGTTCCGCTTCTAAGCGGAGTGTTGATTTCGGCAATGGGGCGGCCTTCCCGGGCCGCCTTTTGTTTGGAGGATCTCAGCGTTTCGCTGGGTTGATACGAGTTCGCCTTACGAGGCGGTGCGCCGCGACTGGCGCTCGATCTCAGCCGCCTGATGCATGAGGACATCGCGCAACGACACTAATCCTCTCAGTTGCTTGCCGTCCACAATGGGGAGATGGCGGAATCCGAATTCGCGCATGATGAACAGGCATTCTTCAATGCTCTCGTCGGCGGCCACGGCGCGCGGGTTCGCGGTCATCACTTCCGAAATCGCCGTGGTGCCGGGCGTGCGTCCCACCGCGACCACCCGATTCATGATGTCACGCTCGGAGAGAATGCCGGCCAGATCTCCATTCCGCAGCACGGGCAGGGCGCCCACGTTGTGCTCCATCATGTAGCGCGCGGCTTCGAGCACGGATCGATTCGATTCGATGGAATACAGCTTGCGGTCTTTCACCAGATCGCGGAGGGTGGTCATGGATGACTCCTTCGATGAAGGCCGGGGATTGGGCCGGCTCCCACGGCCTGCCGGCTGCGTTGGGCACTAATGTATCACAGGGTTCGGGCTTTGGGAGCGGAGTGGTGGCGCAGTGGCCTGATTTGAGTGTGGGGGCGTCATCCTGACCGGAGCCGCTTTTCAGGCGGAGGGAAGGATCTCCCGCGATCCAACGTTAGGCTGCTCCAACGCTACGCCGCTCGCGAGATCCCTCGCCCCGCGGGTAAGAGCGCGGGGCGTCCGGATCACTCAGAGCTTCAAATCGCGGTAAAAAAATATCTCGGCATACGCTCGCTGCGCTCGCGGGGCGGACGAAGGTGTCCGCCCCTACACGTGTCGTTATTCGCGTTTGCGTAACAACACTTCTCCCGGCTTGGGTGGGAGTTTGAAGGGGAACTCGAACACCTTGCCGGCCAGCGGCACCCGCAGGATGAATGCTTCCTGCTTCTTCCAGTCGCTGATCCATTTGCTGTCGGTCGAGAACATCACCCAGCCGCTGGTTTCGCTGTGACCGGGATTGAGCTGGGTGGCGCGCAGGCTGTTTTTGCCGACGAACTCCTGCAACTCGGCTGAGTCTTTCAGGAACGCGCGGACGAATGCTTCTCGCTCTTGCTTGCGATCCGGGTGTTTTTTGAGCCAGCGCGCGGTCTGATCGTTCAAGGCATCGGCATCGCTCTGAACTTTCTGGGCAAAGTCATCGGGATCGAGAGCGGTCTTCACCACGTGGAAGTGGCTGACGAATTCGAGGGAAATGCTGCCGGGATCAACATCAAGCGCTGCCTGGCCGTGGTAGCGGAGGGTCAGCAGGACAGCAAAAAACGGTTCGTGCCGGCGGTGAACTTTTTCCAGTTCCTGGAAGTCGACCGCCATGACGATTCCGACCTCGCCCGACCAGAGGCCGTAGCGGTACTTGCCATCGTCGCCCCGGGAAAAGGTGCATCCGGGGTTCTGTTCTGCCCAGCGCACCGCCGGAATTTTCTTTTCTTTACCAGCGGCCTGCGCCCAATGCGGCTGCAGAAAAGCCAGCGCGCAGACGGCCAGCAGCAGCTCCCGCCACCGGCCATGCACGCACTTGTTCATGACTCACTTGGGCGGGGCGGTGACGGTCAGCGAGACCGTGGGGCCGGCGCTGGCGGTCGAGCCGGTGTTGCTGGACGCGACCCCGTTGGTATCCACCCCGACGATGGTGAAGGTGTAGCTGTTGGCGGGAGTGATCCCGTTGGGCGTGACGGTTATGGGCGTAGTGTTGCCACAGGCCGGCAACAGCAGCAATGAGCCGCTGAGGATGAACAGAGCGAGAACGCCCCAGGCTTTCCTCGAACGCTTGCCACCGATCGCCGCTCCCAGGCCGGTCAAAGCCAGCATGGGAAATGGCAGCCACAAAGCATAAAACACCCGCGGGCGCGCCGCAGCTCCGGTGACGATGGGGCCAAAGGTGCTGATGGTCACCGTCGAGGTGGCCGAAGCCGTCGGGCCCACCGACGGGTGGGGAGGATTAAACGAGCAGAAGGGAGCGAGCGCTACCAGCGGAGTGATGCTGGCGCAGGACAAATAGACGCCCTTCCCGCCCGGGTCGGTGTATCCGTTGATGGGATTGATACTGATCACGCCCTGCGCCCCGGTTCCGGGAGGGACTTTGGTGGGCACCACCGTACTTTCGATGGTGATGGTGAATTCCGGAATCACCGCCAGCACGGTCAAGTTCAAGGTTGGGCTGGTCGCGCTGCCGCTGGCGTCAGAGGCTGTGATCGTTATCCCGTAACTGACAGCGGTGGTATTGGTTTGCGTGGAAATGCTGGCGCTGGCCACGCCCGAGGCGTTCAATGCAGGCGGGCTAACCGTGCAGACCGGATTGGAGACCGTCCCTGCGACGGAAGGCGTGACCGTGCAACCGAGTGTGATCGTGCTGGTACCGGAGGTAGCGACCTGAATGGATAGCGAAGAAACCCCGCCGGGCGCGACCGCGTTGGGAGACAGCACGGGAGGATTCAGCGTGAGAGTGAAGTCGGTTTGCGCCGAAGCCGAGGGCAAGGC
>DASYYT010000217.1:0-9058 GCA_035949755.1 Candidatus Sulfotelmatobacter sp. | reverse complement strand
CTGCCGGTTCCCCAAGTCTGATTTCGTCCTCTTCCTCAGTGCGAACCGGGGAATGAGTCTTGGCGACCAACATATAAATGGAGGGCACCACAAAGAGCGTGAATGCCGTTCCGATGATCATGCCGCTCACCAGCATGATGCCGATACTGTTTCGCGCTCCAGCACCCGGTCCCTTTGCCAACACCAGCGGGAAGTGTCCGAACACTGTAGCGGCCGTAGTCATCAGAATTGGGCGCAGCCGCGTATTGGCCGCGCCAATGATTGCTTCGAGCTTGGAATGCCCCGCCTCTTGCAGATGGTTTGCGAACTCGACGATAAGAATTCCGTTCTTGGCGATGAGGCCCACCAGCGTAATCAATCCTACCTCACTGTAAATATTCAGAGTTGTGAATCCGAGGAAGGAGAACACCAAAGCGCCGGAGATGGCCAGCGGCACGGAACCGGCAAGAATAATGAACGGGTCCCGGAAGCTCTCGAACTGCGCCGCCAGCACCAGATAAATCAAAATCGCCGACAGCAGGAAAGTGCCCAGGAACTTGCTGCCCTCCACGCGCAATTGGCGTGACTCCCCTGCATAATCGACCGTGAATCCCTGCGGCAACACCTGCTTGGCTTCGTTTTCCAGCAACGTTAGCGCCTGATCCAGAGGCACTTGCGGAGGAATCACGCCTTGAATGCGCACCGCATTCAGCTGTTGAAACTTGTTCAGCGACCGGGGCTCAGTTGTAGTCCGCAATGTGGCAAACGTCGAGAGCGGCACCAGTTTGTCGGCCGAGCCTTTGACGTAAATCTGTGAAAGCTGATCGGGCGTAAGCCGCTCGACGCGTTTGATCTGCGGAATAACTTTGTAGCTGCGTCCCTGAATGCTGAAGCGGTTCACATAGTTGCCGCCGAGCATGGTGGACAAATCCGCGCCCGCCTGGCTCAAATCGACTCCCTGCGAGCGCAGCTTGTCACGATCGAAGACGACTTCGGTCTGCGGCTGGTCGAACTTCACATCCGTGTCTGCGTAGATGAAAATGCCGCTGGCCATCGCCTTTTTCACGATCTGTTCGGCTATCTGGCTGACCTGCTGCGGCTCAGCCGCGGACGCGATGACGAAGTCGACCGGGAAGTTTCCTCCACCGGGCAACGGTGGAGGCGTAAGCGGAATCACTCGCACGCCAGCAATCTTCGAAAGCGGCCCCGTCGATTCGACCAGCAACTGTTGCGTCGTCTTCTTGCGTTGACTCCAGGGTTTGGTGACCATTCCTCCGAAGCCGCCATTCGGATTCGTGATCTGGAAGACACTCGCACTCTCCGGGAAAGACTTGTAAACGTCGTAGACCTGCTTCGTAAATAGATTGGTCTGATCAATAGTCGAGTTGGCCGCGGATTGAATTACTCCGAAGACCACGCCTTGATCTTCGGCCGGCGCCAATTCGTGCTGGGAAAACATGTAGAACGGGATCATCAGCACTGCCACCACCGCCCACAGCGTGAGGACGACCGGACGATATTGCAAAGTTCCCGAGAGCCACCGGGTGTACAAACTGCGAACTCGCTCAAACTGCCGGTTGACCACGCCGGAAAAACCGCGATCCGCATCGCCGGCGCGCAGCAGCTTGGAGCCCATCATGGGCGACAACGTCAGCGCCACGATACCCGACACGACGACCGCACCGGCCAGCGTGAACGCGAACTCCCGGAACAGCGCGCCCGTCAGGCCGCCTTGAATGCCGATGGGCGCGTACACCGCAGCCAAAGTGATCGTCATCGCGATGATTGGTCCGACCAGCTCCCGGGCAGCATCCCTGGCTGCCTGAAATGGCGAACTTCCCAACTGCAGGTGGCGCTCGACGTTCTCCACCATGACGATCGCATCATCCACCACCAGGCCGACCGAGAGCACGATTGCCAAAAGCGTCAGCAGGTTGATGGTGAAACCGGCCACCAGCATCAGGAACACCGCTCCGATCAGCGAGATCGGGATGGCAATCACCGGAATCAGCACGGATCGGAACGACCCTAGAAACAGGAAAATGACCACGACAACAATGAGCAGCGTTTCCACCAGCGTGTGCAGTACTTCGTTGATCGCGTCCTGGATGTATTCCGTCGAATCGTAAGGAACTCCCAACTTCATTCCCGTGGGCAACTGCTCCTGGATGGCAGGCAGTTCTTTGCGCACGTTTCGAATCACTTCCAGAGAATTCGCGGTGGGCAGAACCCAGATGCCCATAAAGGTCGCGCTTTCGCCGTTGAAGCGCACATCCTGGTCATAATTCTCCGCGCCCAGCACGACGTCGGCGATTTCGCCGAGGCGCACCACCGCGCCCCTGTCCTGCTTCACGATCATCTGCTTGAACTCGTCGGGTGTGCGCAAGTCCGTATTCGCGACCAAGTTCACCGAAACCATCGAACCCTTGGTGCTTCCCAGCGCAGAGAGGTAGTTGTTCCTGGAGAGCGCATCCCGCACGTCGGAAGGAGACACACCCCGCGCCGCCATTTCCTCTGGTTTCAACCACAGGCGCATTGCGAAGGTGCGATTCCCGAGGATGTCGGCGCGCTGAACCCCGCTGATCGCGCTGAGTTTGGGCTGCACCACCCGCGTCAGGTAATCCGTGATCTGATTCTGATCAAGGTCGTTCGAGGAAAACCCGAGGTACATTGCCGCAAATTGCGTGTCCGCGGTCTGCAGATCGATGACCGGAATTTGCGCGTCGGGAGGAAGATCGTTGCGGACCTGCTCGACCTTCGCCTGGATTTGCGTCAAGGCCGCAGTAGTGTCGTAATTGATTTTCAGGTGCACCAGAATGGTGCTGAGTCCCTGCGCACTGGTCGACTCCATGTAGTCAATGCCATCCGCGCTGGCCACGACACGCTCGATAGGCGTGGTCACGAAACCTCGAACCAGGTCCGCATTGGCCCCGACATACACGGTCGTAATCTGGACGACCGCAATGTCGCTGCGTGGGTACTGGCGTACGCTTAGCGAGCGAATGGCCTGCAGGCCGGCAATCAGGATGACCAGATTGACCACGATCGCCAGAACCGGGCGCTTGACAAACAAATCCGTGAACTTCATGCACGCTCCTCAGTAGGGCTGGCGGGTTTAACTGTCCTCGGGTTTGGGACTGGCGTTGTTTTCAGGCTTGACGGTGTTATTCACCAGAACGGGCGCGCCGTTGCGCAACCGGAACACGCCGGAGCTGACAATCTCGTCGCCCGGATTCAAACCTGAGGTAATCGCGACTTGATCGCCACGCGAGGCTTCGATCTTTACCACTTGTTGGCGAACGCCACGATAACTGTGCCCCTTCGCGTCTTTCATTTCACTTACCACGAATACAGAGTCGCCATAGGGCGCATAGTTGATCGCCGAGGCCGGCACCGGCACGACCTCCATCGGATGCCCGAGCGGCAATTCGACCTTGACGAACATTCCCGGACGCAACTTATCGTTTTTATTGGTAACGATGGCCTGCACTTGAATATTTCGCGTCTGTTCGTCGACCACGGAATCAAGCGCCGTGATCCGCCCAATAAACGACATCCCAGGCAGATCGTTATTCGTCACCCGCAGAACATGGCCGGGCACAACCTTCGAAGTATCCTGCTGGGGTACTCCGAAATTGACGTAAATCGGACTCAGCGACTGCAAAGGGACGATGGCCTGCCCTGCCGCCAGATACTGCCCCAGGCTCACCTGACGAATTCCTAACAGCCCGGTGAACGGAGCACGAATGGTTTTTCTTGCGATTGCAGCTCGGGTGTCTCCCACTTGCGCTTCAGTCGCCTTTTGCTGCGCTGTGGCATTGTCGTACTCCGAACGCGAGATCACACCGGCCTTTACCAGTTGCTGGGCGCGATCGAAATTAATACGAGCCAAGTCGCGCTGCGCCTCCAGGCTGGCTAGCTGCGCCCGTTCCTGGCGCGTGTCGAGTTCGACCAAAATGTCTCCCTGGTGCACCCATTGCCCGGACTCGAAATGAATTTTGTCGATCGTGCCGGGAAGGTCGGCACTGACGGTAACGCCTTGAATCGCTTCCGCGGTTCCGATCACCGAAAGCGTCGAAGGCCACGTCTCCCGCTGCGCGACTACGGTTGTCACCGCGGTCGGAGGAAACTGAAAGCTGGCGCCTTGTGCCATGGCGGCTTCCACCTGCCGGTACTTCGCAAATCCCAAGCCGCCCAAAACGGCGGCCAGTACCGCCAACATCGAAATCATCCGCTTTGCCATTTACAATCTCCAGATCGAAACAAAACAGTTGAATGTAGTGTTGTCCGGGCGCCCGTGGCGCGCCCAAGCCAGCTTGTTCCGGAATAGATTTCTGCAAGTCAAAAAAGGATTCAGAGTTTGATGTGATTGGCGTTCTGGGTTGTGAGGGTGTCACGCGACCACAGGAACTCTGGTAACACTAGTCCACTGCGTCTGAGAACATAATGTGCGCTGCAGCGAGTCCTAAGTCGGCAGATTCATGAACATTGACGCCCACCAGCACTTCTGGAACTACAACCAGAAAGAGTTCGACTGGATCGATGACTCCATGGCCGCGATCCGCCGGAATTTCCTGCCCCAGGATCTGGAACCCGAACTGAAAGCCAGCGGCTTCGGCGGCTCGATTGTGGTCCAGACGCGCCAGACCTTGGAAGAAACTCGCTGGCTTCTCGAGTTGGCAGAACGCAACTCATCGGTTCTCGGGGTAGTGGGCTGGGCCGATCTCCGCTCGCCCGACATTCGATTGCAGCTGAAGAGTCTGACACGAAACACGAAACTGGTAGGCTTGCGCCACATCGTTCAAAGTGAGCCAGACGAGCGGTTTCTGCTCCAACCAGACTTTCTCCGCGGTATTGCTGCGCTCGAAGAATTCGGTTTGGCTTACGACATCCTGATCTACTCCAGGCACCTGCCGGCTGCGATCGAGTTTGTGCAGCGTTGCCCGGGCCAGCGTTTTGTTCTCGACCATCTCGCCAAGCCTCCAATCAAAGCTGGGGAAATCGATTCGTGGGCGAAAGGCATTCGCGCCTTGGGCGCCTCGCCCAATGTGCTTTGCAAGTTATCGGGATTAGTGACCGAAGCCGACTGGCGACACTGGAAACCGGGACACATCACGCCCTATCTCGACGTGGCGCTCGATTCGTTCGGACCCGAGCGCCTCATGATCGGATCCGATTGGCCCGTCTGCCTGGTCGCAGCCTCGTACGCACGTGTGATGCAGATCGTGAAGGACTACATTGCTCCGCTCTCGGCGGCATCGCAGGCCGCCGTGCTGGGCGGGAACGCAGCTCGATTCTGGAGGCTCAAAGCTCAGTAATGCATCCGGCCATTCCGCGGACGATGCTTTACAATACCCGCACCATCGATGCCCGCCAATGTCCTACAACTCGATCCGCGCGACAATGTTCTGATTGCCCTGACAGACCTGAAAGCGGGAGAGCCATTTTCTTTTGCCGGTCATCAGTACACGCTGATTAAGCACGTTCCTGCCAAGCATAAGTTCGCGACGCGGACTTTTGACATTGGCGACGAGATCATCATGTACGGTGTCACAGTCGGCAAAGCGGTCAAGCCGATCTCTGCCGGAGAACTCCTCACCACCATCAACATTCAACATCAGGCCGCGCCCTTTCACGAGCAATCTGCTCGATATCGGTGGCAACCGCCTGACATCTCGAATAGAAAGCAGCAGACATTCCTCGGATATCGCCGCTCTGACGGCCAGGTGGGCACCCGGAATTACTGGCTCGTCGTTCCTCTGGTTTTTTGCGAGAACAAGAACATCCAGGTCCTCAAGCAGGCGTTGGAAGAAGAGCTTGGCTTTGCCGCGCCTCAACCTTACCGGAGCCAGGTCGCTCAACTGGTGAGTGCATACCAGGGCCGAACCCGAAACTCGGAATTGATCTCGGCGCCGCCTTCTCCTGCGCGTATTCGATTATTCGAAAACCTCGATGGCATCCGCTTTCTTCTTCACGAAGGCGGCTGCGGAGGCACGCGGGAAGACTCCAACAATCTGTGCGGCCTGATCGCAGGCTACATTCATCATCCCAACGTAGCCGGAGCCACCGTGCTCAGTCTGGGATGCCAGCATTCGCAGGTTGGAATTCTTCGCGAAGAAATTCGCCGGCGCGATCCGAAATTCGACAAGCCGCTGTTCATCCTCGAACAGCAACGCACCGGCTCGGAAGCGGCGATGATGTCGGAAGCGATCCGGCAAACCTTTTCTGGTCTGGTCGAAGCCAATAAGGCTCAGCGTACTGCCGCTCCGCTGTCCGGTTTGTGTGTGGGCCTCAAATGTGGCGGCTCCGACGGATTTTCAGGCCTCTCGGCGAACCCGGCAATCGGCCACACTTCCGATCTGCTCGCCGCTCTGGGCGCCAGAACAATTCTTTCCGAGTTCCCCGAATTGTGCGGCGTGGAACAAGAACTGATTGATCGCAGCAAAAACCATGCCGTGGGAGACCGTTTCATTCAGCTGATGCGCGACTACGCCGCCCGCGCCGCCGCCGTGCGCTCCGGCTTCGATATGAATCCTTCACCCGGGAACATGCGCGACGGCCTGTTAACCGACGCCATGAAGTCCGCGGGAGCCGCCAAGAAGGGCGGCACTTCCCCTGTCGCCGCAGTGCTCGATTATCCGGAGTACTCGACCGAGCCCGGGTTGAATCTTCAATGCACTCCAGGCAACGATGTCGAGTGCGTAACCGCGCAAGTCGGCGCGGGAGCTTCCGTCGTCCTGTTCACCACCGGCCTGGGCACGCCCACCGGAAATCCAATCGCTCCGGTCGTGAAGCTTTCCACCAACTCAGATCTCGCCAATCGCATGGGGGACATCATCGACATCGATACGGGAGCAGTGATCGCTGGCGACAAAACTATTCAGCAGATGGGTGAGGCCATTCTGGATTTCACCATTCAAGTGGCCAGCGGCGAGGTTCGTACTAAAGCCGAGCAGAAGGCGCAGGAAGATTTCATTCCCTGGAAACGAGGCGTATCGCTCTGAGCGAACCAGCAGCTGATTCCCGGGAGTTTCGACTGGACGGCAAAGTTGCCGTCATTACCGGAGGCGGCAGCGGCATCGGCCGCGCAATTGCCTCGAAATTCGCGGCGCACGGTGCGGCCATTCACATTTTGGACATCAACCAAGAGGCGGCGGAAGAAACTTGCCGGCAAATCACAGCCATTCACGGCGCAGCTTCCGCCCATCGCTGCGACGTGACCGATCAGCTTGCAGTGAAAGCAGTTTTCCAGGGGATCTATGGGCGCGACCGCGTTCACATCCTCGTGAACAATGCAGGAATCTCGCATATTGGCACGGTCGAGAGCACCACGCCGGAAGCCTTCGATCGCATCCTCCGCATCAACGTCAAAGGTTTTTACCACTGCATGCAAGCGGTGGTTGGCCACATGAAAGACTCCGGCGGCGGAGTGGTCTTGAACATGGCGTCCATTGCCGGGTCTGCCGGCCTGGCCGATCGCTTCGCTTATTCCATGAGCAAGGGAGCGGTTATCGCGATGACGTACTCAGTAGCCCGCGATTACCTCGCTCACAACATCCGGTGTAACTGCATTTCGCCGGCGCGGGTACACACGCCCTTTGTGGACGATTACCTCGAGAAGAATTATCCCGGCCGGCAGAAAGAAATGTTCGAAAAGCTTTCAAAATCGCAACCCATCGGGCGCATGGCGCACCCGGAGGAGGTGGCTTCTCTTGCGCTGTTCTTATGCTCCGACGAGGCCGCGTTCATCACGGGCATCGACTATCCGCTCGACGGAGGCTTTTTCAACCTGAGAGGTTAGCGCATGGACCTGGAGTTAAAAGATAAAGTCATCATAGTCACCGGCGGAGCCAAAGGCATCGGCGCTGCGATTGTCCGCTCCTGCGCGGCGGAAGGCGCGATCCCGGTGATTGTTGACCGCGATGTCGATGCCGCTGAGCAGGTGCACGCCGACCTGCAGAATCGCGGATCCAGATGTGCGGTCGTGACCGTCGATCTGTGCACTCCCGAGGCCTGCGCTCAATCCATCGAAAATACTCTGCAAGCTTTCGGCCGCCTCGACGCGCTGGTCAACAACGCCGGCAGAAATGATAAGGTCGGCCTTGAGCAAGGCAGCCCGGCCGAATACGTGGCATCTCTGAACCGCAATCTGGTTCATTACTATGCGATGGCGCATTACGCCTTACCGCATCTGAAGAAATCGCGCGGAGCCATCGTCAACGTCGGATCCAAGACCGCGGTCACCGGCCAGGGAAGCACCTCCGGCTACGCCTCTTCCAAAGGCGCCATCATGGCCCTCACCCGCGAATGGGCAGCCGAACTCTTACCCTATGGCATTCGTGTCAACACCGTACTCCCTGCTGAGGTTATGACTCCGCTTTATCGAAGCTGGCTCGACACCTTTCCCAATCCAGAAGAAAAGTTAAAAAACATTCTGTCGAAGATTCCTCTGGAAAAGCGCATGACCACCGCCGAGGAAATTGCCGCGACGGTCGTGTTTCTGATCTCCTCCAAGTCCAGCCACACCACCGGGCAGCATCTGTTCGTGGACGGTGGTTACGTTCATCTCGATCGCGCCCTGACCTGAGCACCGAATGAGTTCATCCGCACCGATCACCGAGCGCCGTTACGTGGTCCCGCTGGTTCTAGTGACCAGCCTGTTCTTTCTCTGGGCCATCGGCGTAAACATCAATGACATTCTCATCCAGCACTTCCGCAAGGCATTCGGCCTCACCGATTTCCAATCGTCGTGGATTCAGGCTGCCTTTTTCGGCGGATATTTTCTTGCCGCTTTGCCCGCGGGATGGCTTATGCAACGACTGGGCTACAAGCGCGGCATTTTGATCGGCCTGCTGGTCTGCGCCAGCGGCGCAGCGTTGTTCTATCCCGCCGCATCGATCCGTGTTTATGGCTTCTTTCTCTTCGCTCTTTTCGTGATGGCCTGCGGGCAGTCAGTTCTGGAAGTCGCCGCCAATCCTTATGTCACTACCCTCGGGCCCGAGGAGAGCTCCGAAAGGCGACTCAACCTCGCGCAGTCGTTCAATTCAGTAGGCGCCGTTCTGGTCGCGCTTCTCGCCTC
>DASYYT010000216.1:0-80354 GCA_035949755.1 Candidatus Sulfotelmatobacter sp. | reverse complement strand
GAAGATTACGGCGTTCATTACCTGGGGATTTGTGCGGGGGCTTTCTTCGGTGCATATTCCGGCTACAACGGGGTGGACCTCACGTCCGGCATACCGTTCAACTTCTACTCCGACGAAAACAAAGGCATCCATCAGGAGGCGGTCGAAATCTCCTTCCCTGATGGGGTTCCGCTGGATGTGTACTGGCAAGACGGTCCCCAGCTATCGGGGTGGGGCGCGACGGTCGCGAAGTTTCCCGATGGCACTCCAGCGATCGTGGAAGGGCAGTCTGGCAAAGGATTCATCATCTTCACGGGAGTGCATCCGGAGGCGCCGGCGAGCTGGCGAGGCGCAATGAAGTTCACTACTCCGCTAGCGGTGGACCTGGCGTACGCGGGCGCCGTGATCCAAGCCGCGCTGACCGGAACACCTCTGCCCCACTTCTAGAAGGGTAATCGAATCGCAGCGCTTCACAACGCATGCTGGATCAAGTTACCAGCCGCAAGGCAACCGTTCATGCCGGGATGAAGCTACACACGCACCTGGCCGTAGTTCAACAGACTGACAATGACTACGCCGCCGCATATGTTGCCCAGAGTAGCGGCCAAGAGCCAATGAAAATAAGAGTGCGCCGCCACCGAGCCGAACTCGACCGCCGATAGGATTTCACAACTGCTGGCGATACAGTGAGAGAACCGGCCAATGCCAACCAGGAAGGTCAGCATGTAGATCATGGCCACTTGCCCGATGGTCCAATGACTGCCGCTGACGGTCCAGGCCACGAGGGCGATGAGCCAGCCGCCAATGACTCCGCTCCAAAAGAAATGGCCGAAATTTCCCGATACCGCCGTTTCCCCCAGTTTTACCATTTGCGGCAAGATATCCGGACTCAGCGCGGCAGTTTTAATCGAGAGCACCGCGAATAGCCAGGCCCCGAAAACGTTGGCGACGAACACTACTCCCCACAGCCGCAGCATCCGAACCAGATGCCTCCGTTCATCGAACACCAGCACGACCGGATACAAGGTGTTCTCGGTGAAAAGCTGGGAGCGGCCGATGATCACCGCGATGAAGCCAACGGGATAGACCAGGTAAGAAACCAGGTCGCGGAAACCGCCTACTCCGACCGTGGCGCGAACCGAGGCCACGGCCAGTCCGGTTAATCCCATGGTGATCCCGCCGGCGATTCCCGAAAATGTCAGTTTGCTGACCGAACGTGCCAGTTCGGAACGGGCGTTCTCGATCGTGGCCTGCAAGATCTCGCGTGCAGTCAAGCGGCGTGTTTCCGGGGCAGCTTCGTGTTGATGGGCAGGCATAAACAACCTTTCGGAGCCCGCAATTCCCAGCAGGACATGCGGACTGCAGGACTTCGAGATCCGGAGAAGAAATAGAGCGGGAGTAGATGCGCCAGCAATAGCAGGGGATGTTGCCAAATTCACATCCGCGGCCGTCCTGGGCCGCCTCACAAGCAACCGCAGCGGGCGCCTTGCAAATTCTGCCTAGGGCCTGGCCTGCCCTGGGCTACACGCTTTGTTCTATTTCCGGCCGCTCTCAGAAACATCATTCTGATATGCAGTGGATGCAGGTGAAGATGTCCCGCAAGGGAGTGACTGCACACGGCGGCCCGGGCCGGGCCTTTGCAGTTTGACCGGCCTGGAAGCCGTCCTACTGCGCCTGCATCCTCTCTTGGCGCTGCTCTTACCGAAAATCCCACCAAACTCTAAGGACTCCAGTTGATTGCGCGCATCAGCGTGCGACGCAGATGGTGGTATGGAGCAAGAACTGAAGGAAGAACCAGAGCACAACTCGACGAAGTAGCAGCAGCTCGAAAACTCGCAAGAGCGACTAAGGAGATCGAAACCAGGATGGCACCGCGCGAAGAAGTGGCGAGAAACGCGCTGTCTTCTTCGAGAACAATTCGACTTGCGTCGCTGGCGCTGATGGTGGCGACGATTTGCGCGCTTGGGGCCGTGGCTTTCTTCACCGAGAGGGGCGTGGCCGCCAGTCGCGACTGGGTCATCCACACCTACCAAGTCCGTACCCAACTCAGCGATTTGCAGCTGGAGTTGATGCAGGCGGTGTCGAATCCCATGACGGGACAGCATGCCGGGCTGGCAACCCCGGGCGCTTCAGCGCGGCAAAGCGCGCGCATGGTGCGAAATTTGACGCGAGATAATCCGCGCCAGCAGGCGCGGCTCGATCGGATGGACCCGCTCTTGAACGATGTGGTTTCCCTGGTCGGCACCCGGCCTGCAGCTACCGGACTGCGGGAACAACTTCCACCTCAGGAACAAGCCCGCGAGCAGCAAATCCGCGATCTAGGAACGCAGATCAATGGCATCCTTGCGGAGATGCAGTCGGAAGAACAAAACTTGTTGGCCGAAAGACTGCGTGAATGGAATTACCTGTTCAAGCGAAACGTATTCATGCTCGGCTTGGCCTTTACGATCGTGACTGTGATGCTGGGCTATAATTTCTGGCTTTTGACCAGTGAAGTGGGCCGGACCAGAGACCGGGAAGAACTGGTTCGGGGAAATGCGGAATCCTACCGGCTGATGAGTGCAAAGATCCTGGAATTACAGGACTCGGAGCGCCGCAAGATTGCGCGGGAACTGCACGACAGCGTGGGCCAGTTTCTTGCCGGGCTCAAGATAAACCTGGTCCAACTGGAAATGGGCACCCGCGTGGATCGCGCCGCACTGATCCACGAAACCATCGAACTCACGGATTATGCGATACAGGAAGTGAGGACCATCTCCCATTTGCTGCATCCTCCGTTGCTGGACGAGTTAGGCTTCCTGCCTGCGGCCCGCTGGTACGTGGATGAATACGGCAAACGCAGCCAGGTGCAAACGTCGCTTTCGATCGAGGAGTCGATCGGACGCCTACCAAGAGCGATTGAAATTGCCTTGTTCAGGGTGCTGCAGGAGACACTGACGAACGTATACCGGCATGCCGGGGCGCACAAGGTGGATATACGGATATCCCGTGAAAACGGGCATGTGCGACTCACGGTCGCCGACGATGGAAAAGGCATTCCACAACATGTTCTGGCGAGATTCTATGAAGGCGCCGCGCCCGGGATCGGCCTGGCCGGAATGCGTGAGCGGTTGGCTGAGTTCGGGGGAGAAATGCAGGTGCACTCTTCCAGCGCCGGCTCTGTCGTCGAAGCAGTGATTCCCACAAAAGCTAGTCAGCAGGGGTGATCCACCCATCTGTCGGATGGATCACCTGCCGCATGGATGTTGCCGATCAAACCGCGCCGCGCCGGCCCACGTGCATGATGATCGAGATCAGGAACAGGATCAGGAATATAACGAACAGCACCTTAGCGATGCCGGCCGCCGCAACCGCCACACCCGCGAACCCCAAAACCCCAGCGATAATCGCTATAACCAGGAAGACCAATGCCCAATAAAGCATGATTTTCCCCTCCTTTGAATTAGCAATCAGCCGAATCATAGGCAAGGTGAGCTGCGATACCTATCCCTCTGAAGCTGTAGGGGGTTAATCCCCGCGCTGTAGCACCGGGGTTAGGGCCTTAAGGAAGGAGCAGGTGCCGGTCCGTCCCAGAGGACCGGCACCCGCTTGGGGGGCGTTGTGTCGAGTAGAGATTGCAGGGTAAAGTGCGCGGTCCGTCTTGGGCCATACTGTGAAAACTGTATCTTCTGCCCCGAAATTTCCTACTTCTGAGTTCCGGACACAGCGCGCAGGGGATTTGAGCCGTCCTTTTCTCGGGAAAGATATGCCTGCGTTTACTGCCTCTGCTGGATAGAAGCTGTTGCATGTGAACGATAGGTTAGTTTCGCGCACATCGCAGGTGCTCATCTGGAGCACAGAAGAAGGCAAACATATGAGACAAGCGACTTCAATCTGGCTGAGATTTCTTCTCGTGCTGAGCATTTGTTCGATGCTGGCCGGGGCGAGCTGGGCCCAAGACCAGAAGAATCAATCGGATATCGCGAAACGAATCGACGCCTCAGCGAAAGTATTGGACGAAGTCATGGCTACGCCGGACAAAGCGATTCCGGACAAGGTGATGGAACATGCCAAATGCCTGGTCGTGGTCCCGTCGATGGTCAAGATCGCAATTGGCTTCGGCGGCAGCCACGGGAAGGGCATCGTATCCTGCCGCGGTGACAACGGCTGGAGCGCACCTGCACCCATCACAATCACGGGCGGCAGCTGGGGCCTGCAATTGGGCGGGCAGGCGGTGGATTTGGTGATGGTCGTGATGAACCAGTCTGGCATGGATCATCTGTTGTCGGATAAGTTCAAGCTGGGTGCCGATGCATCTGCGGCCGCCGGACCGGTAGGTCGCGATGCGGGCGCAGACACCGACATCAAGATGAAGTCCGAGGTGCTCACTTATTCGCGGGCACGCGGGCTGTTCGCCGGCGTTGATTTAAGCGGCTCCGTTGTCAGCCAGGACAAGGACGAGACCCGGCTGCTGTATGGGAAATTTTATCCCTTCACCGAAATCCTAGATGGAAAAGTGCAGCCGCCGGCTGCCAGCGAGCCTTTCCTCGCTGCTGTGAGGAAGTACTCGGAGCAAAGCAAAGGAGAAAACCAGGCTGGAACAGGCGCAAACACGGCGTCACGCTAGAGAGCGGCGTGCGTACCCTGCTTGGACGTGAGGGCTTGAGCCTGTACCACGGGAAGGGATTCGAAAAGAGAAGGGAGAGAGGGCTTTATGTACACGATTCTTTTGGTGCTTTTGATTTTGCTGCTACTGGGTGCCTTGCCAACCTGGCCGTACAGCCGTTCGTGGGGGTACTACCCGAGCGGAGGCTTGGGCCTGGTCGTCGTGATCGTTATCGTCCTGCTTCTAGCCGGACGCCTATGACGCCACAAGCCGGAGAGTTCGTTCACTGAGATGGGCAAGAATGGCGGGAGCTCAGCAATTCCCACCATTTGCATTTTGAATTTAAAAAATCGGTGTGAAAGCAAGTTGCGGTTTAATGCGCCACAACATGAGGAGCGACAGCAAGATCGTTACGCGGCCGCCCGCAAACCTGCTGTTGCCGTCACGCATCTATCTGACTGACGCAACAGAGTTGATTTCGTCGAGGAGCATGCATGTCGAGCCATCAGAATTCTGCCTACAATGGTGAGTCGTTTTTTCACTTGCCCGCGCGCAGCGCTCCCCAGCCACGTTACGCCAAGGAGCAGCGGGTGGTGCGTGCTGCGGCGAAGCCGCGCATCTCCGCTGCTGCCCCCGATCAGATTTGGGGTCACTACAACAACTACCGGGCGAACGGAGTCGCGATATCCGCGGTAGTGCATGTGGTCTTCCTCGGTCTGTTGGTGAGCGGCATTTTTGTCAGCCATCAGATCGTGCAACGGCAACAGCATGAGACGGTAACGCTGATTGCTCCTTCGCCGGAAGAATACGCGCTGCCCATGGCGAAGAAAGTCATCAGCGGCGGGGGCGGTGGTGGAGATCATGACAAGCTCCCGGCTCCGAAGGGAACTCCTCCGAAAGCGGCACTCCAGCAGATCACGCCGCCAGCTATCGTGATGCACAATGAAAGACCGAAACTGACGGCACAGCCTACGGTAGTGGCGCCGCCAACCGTGAAAGTTGCAGAAAATCACATTCCACTGCTGGGCACTACGGAAAAAGCCTTGATGCCGGCGGCGCCTCCCTCGAACGGCACTGGTTCGGGCGGGGGAATTGGGGCGGGATCAGGCGGCGGTGTAGGCATTGGACGCGGACCTGGGGTGGGCGCCGGCAGTGGCGGTGGCATCGGTGGAGGCGTGTATCACGTCGGTGGTGGAATTTCTGCGCCCACCGCAATCTCGGCTCCCGATCCTGACTACACCGAAGAAGCTCGGCGGGCCAAGAAACAAGGCACATGCGTCCTGTGGCTCATCGTAGATTCAACGGGGCGTCCCCGCGACATCAAGGTTCAGCGAGGTTTGGGTTTCGGACTCGATGCCAAGGCCGTTGAAGCGGTGCAGAAGTGGCGTTTTCAGCCGGCTCTGAAGGATGGCAGACCGGTCGATGTGCAGATCAGCGTCGAGGTAGAATTCCATCTCTATTGAGAACGCGAATTATTGAGAATGTCAATCGGTTTGATCACTAGAAATCCACGACTCGCTTCCCTAAAGATCCGCGCCTGACGCGGATCTTACATTTTTCCCTCCCAACTTGCTTTTACGCCACCGTACGCAAACGATTTACTCAGAAGTTGCATCTCTACGGTTACAGACTCTCCTGCAAGGGTTTACAGATGTGACCCGATACAAGGCCGCGCTGGCTTTTCATACTCTTCATGCATGTTCGCGGGCCGCTGCAGTACGCGAGCAACATTCAGGTACTTGTAAGGAGACCAGCCGTGGCGACTTGTGCAATTTCTGCTAGCGAAGCCAATGTCATTCCCGAAAGCACTGCAAAAAACCGCGATGATTCCCAGATTAACCTGGTGAAGCGCGCGCAGGCCGGCGACGAACAAGCGTTTGCAACTCTGTTCCAACAACACAAGAACCGCGTTTACTCCGTGTGTCTGCTTATGACCAAGGATGTAGCAGAAGCGGAGGACCTGACGCAGGAAGCGTTTCTGCAGGTGTTCCGCACGGTCAGTTCGTTCCGCGGGGACGCCGCATTTTCGACGTGGCTCTATCGCGTGGCCGTGAATACCGTGCTGATGAAACTTCGCCGGCGTAAGTCTCCGCCTACAGTTTCGTTGGACGAGCCTGTGAACTCAGACTCTCCTTCTCTGCATCGAGATTTCGGCAAGAGTGATCCGGAACTGACGGGAGTGGTGGACCGCATTGCGCTCCGCCGCGCGTTGCAGGAACTTCCCGAAGGCTGCCGCACGATTTTTGCGCTTCACGAAGTGGAAGGATACCAGCACCACGAAATTGCTCAACTGCTGGACTGCTCCATCGGCAACTCTAAATCGCAACTCCACAAAGCGAAGCTGAAAATGCGAGCGCTGCTGTTTCCCAAGACCAAGATCCGGCGGCGTTCGGCGAAGAACCCAGCTGGCACCCAGGATGCCGGAATGCTGAGCCTGGCGAAATTGCCGGCGAAGTAACGCAAGCGTCCGAATGTTGAGGGGAGAGCAGAGGAGCGTATCAGAGTGCCAGGGGCCATTGTCATTGCGGGGTGGGAGAGTCGGGAAGAGAAAACGGGAGGGCTGAATTCTGCCCGTTGCCTTCCGATGAAACGCCGGGAGCGCTTTCTTGCCGGCGTGGAGCTTCTCGGGCAGTCCCTGTTCGGCCGACTGGTTGAGCAACTGGGACATTTCGCTTTCGAAACGATGTCAGTCTTCGTGGACAGTTCTTTGACTCTCGATTTCGACGATGTTTCAGAAGTTGAAGCGTATGTCACTCCCGATGTGTGGCGCGGGTCGGAGCGATCGTTGGTCGAAGCGAGAGAGGCAGGTATCGACACGGTTGTGGTGGTTCAAGCGGGAGCGTATGTAGAGTTTGATCCGGCAGATTTGATCCAGTTTCACCGCGATCGAGGCAACTTAGTGACGCGTGCCCGGGATAACCAAGGTCCACTGGATTTATGGGTGGTCGACCCCGGTGTTGTGGATGAAAGTAGAAGTTTGCAGGACAGCCTGCACTCCGCGTACGAGCCTCATTATTGGGTCTCCGGATATGTGAATCGGATGGAGAGTTTGCGAGATCTGCGGCGGTTGGTGGCGGATGGACTCAGTTCCCGCTGCGGGTTCCGGCCGCGAGGCTTCGAAGTGCGGCCCGGAGTCTGGATGGCGGAAGGCGCGGACGTGGCGCGCGGAGCCCGTCTGGTCGCTCCGGTTTTCATCGGACGCGATGTGAAAGTGTCAGAGCAGTGCCTGATCACGCGATGCAGCCATGTTGAAAAGGGCTGCAAGATCGACTACGGAACTGCGGTGGAGGACAGCTCGATTTTGACCGGCACGTACGTAGGTATCGGCCTGGATCTCTGCCATTCCATCGCCGATGGCACTTGCCTTTTGAATTTGAGCCGCGAGGTGATGCTCGAGATTGCCGATCCGGTTGTGATGCGAGAAATGCGACAGAAACCCCGCGCAGAAGGGAATCGCCACTTACCGTCTAATTTCCGGCAAGGCGAAGAAATCCTTTCTGCTGCGGAAAACCGTTAGCGTGTTGAGCGAGATTGTAATGTTTGGCAGTACAAAATTAAGCAAGTCAAAATTTAAAAGGGGTGGAGACATGTTGACCAGTGGGCCCGTGATCGTGATGCAAGTGCCGGAGCAATTCACCGGAGGCGAAGCGCATAATTTTCTGCGGGAACTGGGTCCGCTGCTCGAGTCCAATCGTCCGAGAGTTGTGCTGGAATGCTCGCAAGTCCGTTCTATGGACAGCGCCGGTGTGGAAACCCTGCTGCACTGTCTGGAAGAGGCCCTGAAGCGGGACGGCGATTTGAAATTGGCCTCTCTTTCCCCCGAAGCGGAAGTGATTCTGGAGCTTCTGCGAGTGGCGCGCGTGTTCGAAACTTTTCCAACTTCCGAGGAAGCGGTGCGAAGCTTTAACGCGATTCCAGTGGATGCATTACCTCAGGATGCACCCTGGTATAGCACCGCATTCGGCGACCTGGGAGCTCTCAAGGAAGCCAGTTAACCAACTGTCGAAACACGGAGGGGTAGGATGCGACCGTTGAATCGGGGTCTTCTCTGGACGGCGAGTTGTGTGATCGCTCTGGGATGTTCGGCAAGCGTCGTTGCACAGGACGCGCAAGCTCAGGCTTCCTCTGGCCCGCCAGCGATTGTCCAAGGCCAGCAGTCGAGCGGCCAGCAGTCGGGCGCGAAGTCAGCGGAACTGCCCGACAGCGCCGGAGTTACCCTGGCCAAATTGCAAGAAGCTGCGCCCCAGCAGAGTGATTCCACGCAGGTTCCCGCTCCGCAGCCGTCAAGTCAACAGAATGGCGCGAAGCAAGAGAAGCTGCAGAGGCCGACGGGGACTGCTGTAGCCCCGGCACCTCCGGTGAGCGGTGTGACGGCGGCGCAACCGGCAGGAGTAGCGATTGCTCCCGCCAAGCAACATCGCGTTCGCACCATCATCCTGCGAACGGGAGCAATCCTGGGGGCGGCCGCCGCGGTCGGTACAGTGGTGGCTCTGACTGAAGCTACGCCCAGCAAACCGCCAGGTGCACACTAGACTTACTGAGTGTTTGTCATTCGGGAGGCGAGCATTACCATGCAGTCAGAAGGCGTAAAAGTAGTCAGTTTTTCGGGAATTGATGGCGCCGGCAAGAGCACGCAGATTGACGCTCTTTGCCGCTACGCCCGCGGTCTTGGCTTCCAAGTAACCGTGCTGACGTTCTGGGACAATATCGTCGCGCTCTCCCGATTTCGCGAGCGCCTGAGTTCTAAAGCGTTTAAAGGCGATCAAGGAATAGGAAGTCCCGATCGGCCGATCTCCCGCCGTGACAAGAATGTCACTGCCTGGTATATCACTGCGCTCCGCTTGTGCCTGTATGCGCTGGATGCACTCAGCCTGGGTATCGCCGTCTCGAGGTTTGCGGATTCCGGCGAGGGCTTTATCATCTTCGACCGCTACATCTACGACGAACTGGCGAACCTTCCGCTACAACGCTGGAGCATCCGCGGCTACCTCCGCCTGCTTCTGGTATTTGTTCCTAAGCCGGATGTGGCCATCCTGCTGGATGCAGACCCGGAAATTGCGGCCGCGCGGAAACCCGAGTATCCGCTGGAGTTTGTCCGCCGCAACCGCGAGGCTTATCTGAAACTAAGCCGTCTGGTCGGCGGCATGACGGTCGTTCCGCCGCTTTCGATCGGGGATGCGACAGAAATGGTTGAAGAAGTAGTTTCAAGTAAGTGTCTTCAAAGAGAGATGAATTCCCTCGATTTTGAATTGCAATATCCCCCCAGCGCTGCCAGCGCCAAGACTAGTACCAATACCTGAAGCGGTTCCCTGTTTTCCCTTGTGCCTGCAACATCTTGTTGTGAAAGCACATCGAATCTATTGCTGCTTCATGGGAGATGAATGAAGATCTGTCTGGTCACGACCTTTCCGCCCAGCACCGGTGGGCTGAGTGAATATGGATTCCATATCGCGCAAGAATTGCAGCGCAATCCATTTCTTAATCTAACCGTGTTAGGCGATGACCTGCCGCCAAACCACTCCGAGCCAGATGGTTTTGAGGTCGTGCGCTGCTGGTCGTTCGACGATCCTACAAGTTCTTATCGATTGCTTCGCACACTGCGGAGTCTTAAGCCCGATGTCGTGTGGTTCAACCTGCTGTTCAGCACCTTTGGCAGAAATCCGCTGGTGGCCTTTGCCGGTTTGATGACTCCATTATTGGCCCGGCTCAGCGGCCGTTATACTCACGTGACATTGCACCACCTGATGGACACCGTGGAGCTTAAAGATGTGGGAGTTCAGCATGAACATCTGTACCGCTTTGCGGGGGCAATCGCCACGCGAATGCTGCTATTGTCGAACTCCGTCTCTGTGCTGATGCCCGGCTACCGCAAGATTCTGAATGACAAATATGGCCGGGACAATGTGCATCTGCGCGCGCACGGGATTCTCGCGCGCCGGCCGGAGTTCCCCGATTTTTCCCGGCGTGGAAATCCGGAGCAGCGCATTCTCGCCTTCGGCAAGTGGGGAACCTACAAGCGGCTCGAGCTGATGATGGAAGCCTTCGATCTGCTGGCCGACCGTCTGCCCAACGCGAAGCTCATCGTGGCGGGCGGGGATCATCCGCAAGCCCCCGGATACAGCAATACCATGCGCCAGTTGTGCGCTGAAAATCCTCGGGTAGAATTTCGCGGATACATTCCGGAAGAGCGGCTGCCCGATTTGTTTCAAGAGTCCAGTGTTGCGGTTATGCCCTATTCCTCGTCGACGGGCTGTAGTGGAGTCGCCCACCTGGCCTGCGCCTATGGCGTGCCCATCGTTTCTTCTGATCTGCCGGACTTCCGGCAAATGGCGTTGGCGGAAGAATTGGCCATTGATTTCTTTCCTCCAGGAGATGCCCAGGGATTGGCGGATTGCCTGGGGCAGCTTCTGGACAATTCCGAAAAACAGCAGGCCATGGCGGCCCAGAACTTTTCTGCGGCCTTGCGTATGACCATGCCTAACGTGGTGCAGAAATATCTAAGGCATTTCGAAGTGCAGCAACGGGTCCAGACCCTGCGGTACGTCTCGCGTTTCCGCCGGTTACCGCGATGGGTGCCTTCGAAGTCGCTGCTGTTGCGTTTTATGACGCGCAACTCGCTCAGCTGGGCCCGGCGTTCAGCCGTCTTGTACACAGGATGGAACGGGCTTCCCGATCCCCGCTTAGTGCACAGTGACGGTGATGGTAGTGGAAAGCTGAACGGATCCGGAAGCGCCGCTGACGGTGACGGAATAGCTCTTCGCAGTCGGGCTGGAGGCGTTGACCGGGCTGAGACTTTTCCCGCCGCAGCCCCCGGTAACAATAACCATCATGGCCAAAGCGCAGGTTCCCACAATGGTCATCACCCGCCGGCGCGGAATCTTGCCGATTCCGACCATTCCCACCAGTCCGAAGCCGAACAGCCAACTGGCGAAAAAGAAGTTCCTTCGTTCGCCGCCATTCGCGGCAACGGCGCTGGAAACGATGGTCAGGACGGAAGTGGCGGCGCTCGCTCCGGGAGTGACGGAAGCCGGCGCAAACGCACAGCCTAAGTTAGCCGGCAGTCCTGAACAGGTCAGGCTCACAGCGCTGTTGAACGACCCGGATTGTGGTGTGACCGTCACGTTCACCACGCCGCTCTGCCCTGCATTCACCGTCACCGAAGAGGGATTGGCGCCGAGAGTCAAGGTTGCGCTGGGGCTCGGAGGCGGGGCGCAACTTAGCGTGAACTTTACCGGAGCCGAAATCTGATTGGTGAGGCTTGGCTTGCCCACAGCCTGGACGTAGGACGTGTAATTTCCGTTAGCCAGCGAATAGCTGCATAAATTGATCGAGTTGGTTCCGACGGAAGAATCCCCCAATGACATCAGATTCTGGCCATCCGTGCTGATATAGGTCACATAGTGGTCGACCGTGTTCTCGTTCCCCTGGACGCTCCACTTCAGAGAATTGCCCGAAACCGAAGCTGAAACCGTAAGACAGTTGCTGATGCCCGATTCGATTTCGGTGCCTTCTTCGTAATCGTTCCACGTCACCAGTTGCAAGGCTGCTAGCTGATTGCCAGAGTTGTAGAGTGCATTAATTTTCGAGAAGGTCTGCAGCCAGGTCTGGCCGCATTGCTGGCTCATGATCCGGTTGGAGCCCCATGAGGCCAGCGTGTCATTGAAGCCTTTATAGGCCGCGCCCACGGTTTCTTCGTTCTTCAGCGGCATGCCCGCGTCGTAAAAGCCGGTCAGGTAGCTCATCCCGTAATCGGAGGTGGTGGGCATGACCCAGGAGTAAGCGCCGTCGCTCACCACGTGGGTGAAGCCGCTACTGTTTTGAAACAGGAATACAGGCTGGCTCGAGAGCGCGGCTTGCACCCCGCTCCAGTCGATCGAATAGGAATCATCAATGCCGAAGTTCGTGACCACCGGCCTTCCCTGCAGGGTCATATAGGCCGGCGAGGGGAAATAAGTCTGCTCGACATATTGCATCTGGCTGATGAGCGCCTGCTGGGGAGAGCATCCTGAACAGGAGTCCCACTCAATCGCGCCCTGATCCACCATGATGGCGAAGGTGAAACCGGGATGCGTTTCAGCTTCCGCCATCACCAGCTGGGTTGCCTGGTCAATGCCGTTGCCCGGGCCATACCAGTCAATGATGACGCCATCGACGCCGCGACTGATCATGTCGCTGATCTGGTTGTGCACCTGCGTGGCGCTGGTTGAGCTGTAGCCGATATTCATGTGGTTCGAGCCGCCGAACCAGAGCATGAGATGGGCATACACTTTTGTATTTGCGCCCGCGTAAAGCAACGAATGCACGTCAACCTTGCTGACGTTTCCAGCGCCGGCATTACCGTTGCTCTGGCTGGAAAAGGCATTGGCTGCACTGGTGTTGTTCGCGGTCAGCGCATTCAACGTGGTTGTAGGTACGATCGAGTTTCCCGCGACGCAAATACTCGTCGCAGACAGAAGGAGAACTACTGCCCACCAATTTTTTCGACACATCTGTCCTCAGGAGCGGAGTTGCCGAGGGCCTTGCTCTTGCTGAGCCGGTTCAGCAGGGAGGCACGCACGCCTGTAGATTCCCGTGAACCTGGCTCTGGGACTTTCTGGGACGCTGCGAGCTTATGCTGAAAGAGCCCGTGTGGAAAAGGTCACATTAGTTCACGCCCTCTTGGTGTGTCCCAAGATGGGAACGAATCTGCGAATTTTCTTGACGTGCGTAGGGTGCTGACTCTGGTTTGGAGAAGCGCTCCCAAGCATCGGATGAGCCCGCACGTTGTCCTCGGGGCAGAAGTCGGTTTGCGCTATACCCGCGACGCACGATCGAAATCCTTTCACCCAATGGCCTACTCGAATTCATGTAGGCTTTCAACGGCCGCCTGAACCAACAGCCCGCGACTGGAACACATCCAAGACAGACGGCGCTCGCAGAACAAAACAGAAGAAGGAGCCCACAGGATGACCGGGGAAAGACTGCGTTCTTGTTCATTGCTGTCGATCGTTGCCTTGCTGCTGGCCATCTGTGGCTGCCAGGGGCTGCCGAAGAATGCGAATCCAACGCCGCTGCCGGCAGGAATGCAAAAAATTAATCACATCGTGTTCATGGCTCAGGAGAATCGCTCGTTCGACAGCTATTTTGGGCAGTTGCAGGCCTACTGGTCGGCCAGCGGATTTCCCAGCCAGCCATTCGACGCTTTGCCCGCTCATGCCTTGAATCCCGGTTTCGTCAGAGGAACAACTGTCCCCTCGTTCCACTTTGCCACCGAGTGCGTGGAAAATCTGAGTCCCTCATGGAACGAAAGCCATCTCGATTGGAACCTGCAGAATCCGGTCTCGGACACCGCGACCATGGATGGATTTGTGTGGAACGCGGGAAACTTCGCCACCAACGAGAATGCAAAGGGGGCTAGCCCGCAGTACACCGACACGGCGGGCGCGCGCGCCATGGGGTATTACGATGACAGCGACTTGAATTATTACTACTTCATGGCATCGAACTTCGCGACTTCAGACCGCTGGTTCGCTCCGGTCTTGGACCGTACCCAAGTCAACCGGCTCTATCTGTTCGCGGCAACCTCGCAGGGATATGCCTATCCTCCAGGCACTGACGCCGCGGACAATGCGCCGCTGACGGCCCTCACCGTTTTCGACGCCTTGAATGCGGCGGGAATCAGCTGGAAAATCTATTACACGGACGATCTTTGCTCGACAGCTCCCCCGGAAAGCCAAAGACCGATCGACGGCAAAGCGCAACCCGCGGCGTCGGGTAACGGGCCTTGCACCTATCTGACCCAGTTTGCGAATTACGCTCCTCCCAATGCGCTGCCCAGCAATGTCGTGCCCGTCTCGCAATATTTCGCGGACGTGAAAGCCGGAACCCTGCCTTCGGTTGCGTTCATAGAACCGGGCTTCACGTCGAAAAAGGACGAGCACCCCGCGCCTGACACCGACATCCAGACGGGCGCCGCCTATGTCGAAAGCCTGATCAACGCGCTGATGGCCAGTTCCTCCTGGAAGGATTCCGTTTTCATTCTCACCTATGACGAACCGGGCGGTTTCTATGATCACGTTCCGCCGCAGCCCGAACCGAATCCGGACGGTATTGCGCCCGTCGATCTGCAGCCGGGCGACATTTGCACGGCGGCAGGCGGCGCGAATTGCGATTTCAACACCACCGGGTTCCGGGTTCCTTTGATTGTGATCTCGCCCTTCACCAAGAAGAATTATGTATCGCACACCGCGGCCGACTACACGGCAATTCTGAAGTTCATCGAAACCCGCTTCGGCCTCTCGCCTCTCACGCAGCGCGATGCCGCCCAGATGGACATGGCGGAGTTTTTCGATTTCCAGAACGTCCCCTGGGCCAAGCCGCCCTCTCCTCCCGCGCAGAATACGGGAGGGACCTGTAATGCTGCGGTTTTGCAGTAGGCCATCCGCTTTCGGACTCGTCCGGCGAATTGGCGGCTGAAAATGGCAAATGTCCGAAGTCGGAAGCGGAGTCGGCGAGTCGGCAGGCCATCCAACGTCCGTTGGCCAGCGTACCCTTCCTCAGGTTGACCTTCGAGAAGGCCAATGCTTAGTATCAATACCGTCGCGATTCATCCCCTATGAGCGTCCGCCAAAAGAATGCGGGTCGGAGGAAAAACACGGCCTCTGGGACGCTGCCCAAAGCGCCAACCGGAATCCAAGGCCTCGATGAGATCACGTTAGGCGGTTTTCCGCGCGGGCGGCCGACCCTCATTTGTGGCAGCGCCGGAGCGGGTAAGACTTTACTGGCCATGGAGTTCCTGGTTTGCGGCGCCATCCAATACAACGAGCCCGGCGTCTTCATGGCATTCGAAGAGACAGCAGCCGAGCTTGCGCAGAACGTACGTTCTCTCGGTTTCGACCTGGAGGAACTGGCAAAAGAAAAGAAGCTCGTGGTGGACTATGTCCGGATTGAGCGCAGCGAGATCGACGAAACCGGTGATTACGACCTCGAAGGCCTTTTCATAAGGCTTGGCAGCGCGATTGATGCGATTGGCGCAAAGCGCGTAGTGCTCGACACCATCGAAAATCTATTTGCCGGATTGCAGAACCAGGGCATCCTGCGGGCGGAGTTGCGACGGCTCTTCCGCTGGCTCAAAGACAAAGGCGTCACCGCCGTCATCACCGCCGAACGCGGCGAAGGCGCTCTTACCCGGCATGGGCTGGAAGAATATGTTTCCGATTGCGTAATCCTGCTCGACCACCGGGTATCCAACCAACTTTCTACTCGCCGCCTGCGCATTGTGAAATATCGGGGCACGGCCCACGGCACCAACGAGTATCCCTTCCTGATCGACGAAGGCGGGTTCAGCGTTCTGCCCGTGACATCGCTCGGCTTACACCATATGGCGAGTGAGGAGCGCATCTCCAGCGGTATTCCGCGGCTGGATACCATGCTCGGGGGCGAGGGATTCTATCGCGGGAGTACGATTCTGCTTTCGGGCACGGCGGGAACCGGCAAGACCAGTTTGGCGATGCACTGCGTCGATGCCGCGTGTCGAAGAGGCGAGCGCTGCCTCTACTTCTCCTTCGAAGAATCACCGGCCCAGATGGTTCGCAACATGCGCTCCATCGGTTTGAATCTGGACCAGTGGATCAAAAAGGATCTGCTCCACTTTCATTCCAGCCGCGCCACCCTTTACGGCTTGGAAATGCATCTGGCGGTAATTCACAGGGAGGTTCAGGAGTTCGATCCGAAAGTGGTGGTTCTCGATCCCGTGGGCAGCCTCATTCAGGCAGGGGACCAGCGCGACGCGCATACCATGCTCATTCGCCTGATTGACTTCCTGAAGCAACGAGGGATTACCGCATTTCTGACCAATCTTAGCTCCGCTGGAAACGCGCTGGAGAAAACAGCGGTAGAGATTTCCTCCATCGTAGACACCTGGCTCTTTGTGCGTCACATCGAACTGGGCGGCGAGCGAAATCGAGCCCTTTACGTCCTCAAGTCGCGTGGGATGGCCCACTCGAACCAACTTCGCGAGTTCCTGCTCACCGAACGAGGCGTCGATCTGCTGGATGTATACGTGGGGCCGGACGGCGTGCTCACGGGTTCCTCGCGTTTGTCTCAGGAAGCACGCGAGAAGGAAGCGGCTATGATGCGGCAGCAGCAGGCCGAACGCCGGCAACGCGAGCTCAAGCGCAAGCGGGAGATCCTGGAGGAGCGGATTGCTTCCCTACGCAAGGAGTTTGAGATGGAGGAAGAGGAAGCGGAACTATCCAGTGCACAGGAGGGCCTGAGAGAAAAGCAGAGTGCCGATAATCGCCAAGCCATGGCCCGCAGCCGAAAGGCCGATACGGATAACGGTTTTTCGCAGTCAAAGAAAGTGTCGAAAGTTTAGATGAAAAAGACAAGCCCGACTGAACCCCAACCTCTCAGCCTGCAGGAGATTGCGGGAAAGAACCCTCCCGCCGCCAGCGATGTGTGGGAACTTCGTCTGTACGTCGCGGGGCAGACCCCGCGTTCCATCGCCGCTTTTGCCAATCTCAAGAAGATGTGCGAGGAGCACCTGGCGGGGCGTTACAATATCGAAGTAGTAGATCTGGTAAAGCATCCCCAACTGGCGGCGGGAGATCAGATTTTAGCCATTCCTACTCTCGTGCGAAAGTTGCCTCAACCGCTACGCAAGATCGTGGGCGACCTTCGCGATACCGAACGCGCCTTGGTTGGCTTGCAATTGCGTCCTACTACACCGGCAAAGTGAAGTGAGCGACGCCGAAGTTTACCGCTGTGTGAGGTCCTATGAAGAGCGAGAGCGCTGATTCTGTTCGTAGCGCGCAACTGCTGGAAGAGGCAGAGCAGACCCTGCGTGCGATCCGGTACGGTGCCGTCGACGCCTTCGTCATCGAGGAACCCGAAGGCCATCGTGTCTACACGCTGGAGGGTTCCGATCTTCCGTACAGTACGCTGGTGGACAGGATGCAGCAGGGCGCGGCCATGCTCGACGCTCGCGGCTGCGTCGTTTACTGCAATCAGAGTCTGGCCAAGCTGCTGGGTAAGACGCGAGAGAGCGTTGTAGGCAAGCACCTGCAGGATTTCCTGACCGCGGCGGATCTGGATCGTTACCAGCAGTTGCTGCAGCAGGCTCAAAGCGGCTCCAGCGAAGGAGAAATGGTGCTGCGGATTCCCGGCGGCAGCCTGATGTTCGCGAATTTTGCGTTCAGCCTTCTTTCCCGCGATCAATCCGCCATTGGAGTTCTTATTACCGACCTGACCGCACAGAAGCAGCAGGCGGAGTTCACGTCCCGTCTCCAGGAGGTGCAAGACCAGGAGCGCAAGCGGATCGCAAGAGAGCTGCACGACAGCGTAGGTCAATTGCTGGCTGCCATCAGCATGAATATCGGCGTTGTGAAATCGCAGGCCCACAAGCTGGATGCAGAGGGTGCCAGAGCTGTCTCGGACAATGCGATGCTGGTGCGACAGGTCTCCAATGAGATCCGCACCCTTTCGCACCTGCTTCATCCGCCGCTCCTGGATGTTGCTGGCGTCGCCTCGGCCTTGCGTTGGTACGTGGATGGTTTTGCGGAGCGGAGCAAAATCAAAGTCGATCTGGAAATCCCAGCCGATCTTGGCCGCCTGTCACCCAACATTGAAATCACGATCTTCCGAATCGTTCAGGAGTGCTTGACCAATATCCACCGCCATTCTGAAAGCGCTACGGCCGTCATAAGCCTCAGTCAGAATGGCAGCGACCTCCTTCTTCAGGTGAAGGACAGCGGGAAAGGCATTTCCGTGGAAAAACAACAGGAACTGACCTTGGGACGCGGCGGGGTCGGAGTTGAAGGTATGCGGGAGCGTCTAAAGCAGCTGGGCGGCTCGTTTGAAATAAAATCCTCCGGCAGTGGGACCGTGGTCACGACGACCATTCCACTGGCTCAAGCCCGATAAGCCGCGGTTCGCATACATTCAAGCCACGGATTGCCACGGATAGACGCCACCCCTATTTCGTTGGGGAATTAATTGTCAGATTGCGGACTACATAGCGCGAGTCCTCGAAGTCGGTCACGGCGGTCACCAGCGAGCCCGGGTGCAGATTGTCATCCGGAGTGCTGGAGGGGTTCAGATAGATCTCGTAAGTCTTGCGATCGGTGGACGAGTTCAGAACCAGCAATCCACTGCGCAGGTCAATATGAACGATCTCGCCGGAGAAGGTGTAACAGGTTCCCGGCAGAGCGAGAATCGAAATCTCGCGCGCTACCTCGTGGCCATTTCCCTGCGAATCGAAAGTGACGGCAACCAGCGAGCCCGGCACCAACGCGCTGGATGAGACCGCGCGATCTCCCTGCATGAACCGGGTCGCGGGGCTCAGGCGCACCTGAATCGGCGCCGGAGAAAGCCCGTCGCGGAGGGTCAGAGCATTTCGATCGGCCCGATACCGCAGCACTACTCCCTGGCTCTCGCCCACTGCCGCATTTGCCTTCAGCCGGATGGAGCGGGCAAACACATGGCTGCCATCCAGAATCGTATCGAGATAGACGCGTTCTCCCTGGTGCAGGTCCGCGATCGTAACTTCTTTCGTGCCCCGAAACACTCGCGTGCGCGGATCAAACAGCGCTTTCATCTGCCCGCCCCCAAAGACGCTGATCGTAACTTGATCGCGAACACGATCGAGCCGTTCCAGCGTTCCGCCCACCAGGGTTGCATTGGCGCGGGGCAGAGGGGGCAAATCGGGCAGCAGGCTGGAAGGATCCACGTCGATGCTGGCGTCGTCGGGCTTGGCCGTATCCGGCTTGATGGGCTCGATTTCGGCCGTTGCTGGATCGGCCGCCACGCCAGGATTGCCCGCCGGTTTCAGCGCGTCCGGCTGGTTGGGATCAGGCTGGATGCCACTCGTGGCCGGCGACACCATCGCCGAAGGCGTTGCCTGGGATGGCGCCTGGGCATAACCGAGACCGGTCAGCACCGTGCTGCCGATAACAACTGCGATCAAGCGGAGACTCATGCAAATCCTCATTGGGACGTGGTTTTGATGCTGGTTCTGAGGCTGAAGGTGGTCTCAATTCGCTGCTTCCCGGCGCTTGCCCCTCGCGATCGCCCGGCAAACAAATTCCTGCTATGCGCATCAAAACAAAGCTCCAGTTGAACCCGATCCAGCTTTCACGAGGCGGAAAACACGATGCTCTGTAAACGAGGCGTTTTCAGCGGTCTTTTGATGCTTGCGGCGCTGGTTTCGCAGTATGCGCTGGCCGGCGATTTGAAAATCACGATTCCCCGTCCCGGAAAGCTTACTCCGGTGCAGCGGTTGAACCGCGAGGGTGTGAGAGCGGTGCAGAAGCACAATTATTCGAAGGCGGAAAGGCTTTTTTACAAGGCCTATCTGTTCGATCCCGATGACGCGTTCACGCTCAACAACCTCGGCTATATTGCCGAATTGCAGGGACAGGTGGATCGGGCGCAGCGTTTCTATGAGCTGGCGGCAGCGGAACCCAGTGACGCAGTGATCGATATCGCGAGCTCCTCGCGCCTCAAGGGCCAGCCCATGAAAGACGCCATGGCTCTGACCAGCGAGCCGCTGCAAATCAATCACGCCAATGTGGAGGCCGTCCGCCTCTTAAAGCAGGGGCGTGCCCCCGAGGCCGATCTGATGCTTCAGGATGCGCTGAAAAAAGATCCGCAGAACGTTTTCACCCTCAACAATATGGGCGTCACCAAGGAGATGGAAGGCGAAAATGACGAGGCCCTGAAGTATTACGAAGAGGCGGCTCGAGGAAATCGCAGCCAGACCGCGGTCGTGACTACGAGCAATGTCTGGCGGGGGCGGCCGGTCAGCGAAATGGCCGCGGAAAATGCCAAAGGCTTGCGCCGCTATCTCGCGCGTGCAAAAGAGTTGCCCGAGCAAGTGGCGGAACTGAATCTGCGCGGCGTTTCTGCCGTCAATCGTAACGACCTGCGGGCCGCGGACAGCGATTTCCGCAAGGCGTACGCCCTCGATCCTAACAATGCCTTTGCGCTAAACAACATTGCCTACGTGGCCGAACTCGAGGGCGACCAGGAAACCGCGGAATTCTTTTACCAGCGCGCCCGAGAGGCTGGTGGCGCTTCAGTTACCGTGGGCGTAGCGACCCGGCGCACGGCTGAGGGCAAGAGGCTCGGCACCGTGGCCACCGACAACGATTCGGAGGTCGCAAGCAAGGTCGCTGGGGAGCGTGAGGCGTTGCGCCGTCAGAACGAGCCGGTTGTGCTCCGGCGCAGGGATAACAGCATCGTGGACGAATCGATCCAGCCGGCTCCACTCGCGATTCAGCCTGCTGGGCCGCAGCAGTAACGGGCCCCGCAGCGCCAGGCCGGACGCGCACTACGAGCCGCTCTCCAGGAATCGTCCGATATCGGATTCGGGATCGTAGAAGATGTGCCGCAGCAGATTGGTCAGGTAGCGCGAGAGCGTATTGACATTCGTACGATACCAGCAGCAGCGCGTCATCGAGCGGGACAAACCGCAAATGAACTGAAAATTTTCCAGCTCTGCCGGAGGCTGCGCAAGCATGGCCGCCGCCATGCGGTGGTTGCCATCCAGTATGGTCAGCGGGCCGGTTGTATCCAGACCGATCAGCAAGACGGTGGGGCTCACGAGCTTCTGCTGGACGGGCGTGCTCATGCGGCGCAGCTTGCGGAAAAACTCGTCGTCCGGTGATTGCTGAACCTTGACCCGCAGGCATTCGACCATATCGGAAAGGTAAAAGCTGCCCTCGGCGACGCGGCGCCACTGTGCCCGCGGGAAAAAGCGAATGCGCGCCAGATCTTGCCGGGTCAGCTCCACATGAAACCATTCTGTGTCGTCAGGAAGTTCACGCCACATGGCGCCCCGGCGCAGAAAAAGCAGCGCGCGGCGCAGGGAGTTCTCGCGATGACTTTCCAGGTCAGGGTTGGTGACAAGGTGCTCGAATTCGGAACGGTAGTCCTCGAACTCGGGATGATGAAATTCACTGCGCAAGAAGTCGGCAATCACCTCATGCTCGCTCAAGGCGCGCACGATCGAAAGATGGGAGTAGGTTCGAAGCTCTTCCGGGACAGCAATCTCGCGGCGCAATAGAGGCAATGCGACCACCACCAGCAGAACGATCATGAGCACTAATTGCACGAAGATCACCTGCCGCAAGGTTTGATGGAAAACACAAATCCCCGCCACCAGTGCTCCACTGAATGCTAACTGCACCCAGCTGGTATTCGCGATTTTGCGCGACATTTCATAGGTGATCATCACCGAACTCAGCGAGTAGATTCCCGTCGTGATGGCGTAAAGAATCAGCAGGGCAGCCAGCCCGCCGTAATTGCCCAATTCAAAATGAGAGCCGAACAGAGTTTTCCATAAAAAACTGGGAATGGCCCAGAGTCCCAGGATCAGGACCGAGAGGATCAGGAAGACCATGCCCAGCGACATGAAAAGCACCGGGCGCGCCTCGCGGTCGCTGGAGCGTGCCGCCGCTGAAACCGGGAACATGGTATTCACCACCGACCAGGCACACATGTTGATCAGGCGTCCCACCAACGAAACTGCGGCGTAAATACCGGCCTGGTCGGAGGAAAAGAAGTGTTTAACCAGGACGATATCGAAATTGTTGATGACCACCTGGCCGGAAAAAAATACGATCGCCTGTAATCCCTCCCCGAAAGCGATCAAAATCTTCCGAACGTGAAATGATTCCAGCTTCGGAACCGGCTTGGCGAGAAAGTAGGAGGCGATGACCGCGATCACGCTGGCCAGAACCGCTCCCTTTACGCCCAGCCCGATTTCGATTAAGAGGTAGGCGCCGCCCAGGCGGACCAGTCCTTCAAGCATGAAGTTGACGGCCAGCGGGCCGAAGGCATGGACACCCTGGATGTAGCCCCGCCGCACTCCCAGCGGGATGTAGAAAGCACAGCCCAAAGCGAGCAGGGAAATCAATACCGGGTCAGGGAGATTCAGGTAGCGGGTGACCGCGTGGTTGAAGAGAAATAGAAGCAGGGCGAGAGCAACTCCGGCAACCCAGGCGTACAAATGCATCCGGAAGAAGATGCTGGCTTTCTCCTCGTCAAGTTCATGACTAGCGACATATTTTGCGCACACCACCTGGAACGACAGGGTGATGGCGGAAGCCAGCATCAGCAGGGTGTAAACGGAGGTGGCATGCGCAAAGCCCGTCGGACCCAGTAACCGCGCCGTCGCAACGTTGTAGATGAGGTTTGTAACCCCAACCAACCCGGACCCGGCCAGCATGGTGAGGCTGCCGCCCAGGAGTTTCTGGCGCATGGCCTTGGCCCGCAGGGCGGTGGTGCTTGCGGCCGAAGTCGCGCTGGGCGACGATTCCGTCATTCGGATTTTGGCCAGAAGGTTCATGCGGTGGAGACGAGCCGGCTAGAAAAGCGAGAAATGCACGATCGGAAGCACCGTGCTCCTTGCCGATCCCGGGAAGTCATAAAAGGTTTGTTGCTGAATTCCCACCGAGAAGCGAATCGGAAATGCGACCGGAACCTCGCCTCCGCCATCTTTGATGCTTCCGCGCAGGCCGCGCACATACGAAACCAGGAACTGGCTCTGGGCGTTATCGTAGGCGTGGTATCCCAAACCTCGCGACAACACGAAAGAACCCTGCACATCCCAATGCCGCGTTGCACGGACATCGAAACGGCCGCCCGGCAGCAGCGCCTGGGCGATGGCGTACTGGGTGTTCTGCACGCGCCAGGAGCGCAGGTCTTCGGCCAGGACGGCGGCTGTGACCCGATCCCCGAACTTGTGCTGTAAGCCCGCGTAAGTGGTGGTGTTGAAATACTCCTCGACGAAGGGGCGGAACAGCAGGTCTCGCGCCGAATATCCCGTGATCAGCGATGTGCTGCCCCAGGGGCGGCCCACGGTCATTTCGATATTGCCGAACAGATCGCGGGAATGCAGATTCTGATCGATGAATGGTCCGGTCTCGCGCTGCGCGCTCCCCGTTACCGTCACCCAGTTGAAAAACGGACTGGTGTACATGTACAGGAACTGACGGAACAGATTCTGGCTCATGTACACGGGTGAAAGCGTGTCGCGGCGCAGAGTGAACTGAAGGCCACCATTGAACGTGATGGAATTCGAGCCAAGATGGAGGATCGGCGCAATCCCGCCATTCACGATGGTGTCGAAGGTGTTGCGCTTTTGCACCACGCCGATACTCGGGTAAAGCAGCGTGCCCGTGGTAAAGCTTTGGCCCACGAAACCGGTAATGGCGGGCAGATTGCCCAGTCTCACCCGATAGTGGGACAACCCCATACTCTGGTAGGAATGGCGCGGCGGCGGCAGCAAGGTGGGATTGGTGACCTTGAGTATCCTTGCGTCAAGCGTGTACACGTTGATGTCTTCCAGCGAAGGCGCGCCAAACGCCTCGGGTACGAAACTGACGCGGTCGTTAATCTGCCGCCCTTCCTGATCGGCCTCGGTGTACTGAGAAATCTCAGCAGCGCCGCGATCCTCCGCCCCGGCTACCGTGCTGGCCTGGGCGAATGCCGCCAGCGAATGCAGAGGGTCCTGCCGCTGACGGTACAGATTGGCTCGAGCCATCATGTAGTCATAGTCGTCGCGATACTGGCTGGCCGGCCCCAGGCTGGCCAGAGATTCCTCCGCCTTGCGGGTGTTGCCCTCGGCCAGATAGGTATTGGTCAGGCCGATCTCCACGGTACGGCTACTGGCCCCTGCGAGTTCAGCCTTGGAGAAATAGTTTTCGGCCAGATCGAAATCGTGCATGGCCAGGAATATGCCCGCGGCTTCGGCAAAATCATCGGCCGTCACAGGAGAGTCGGGAAATAATCGGGCTTCTGCGAAGCCCAAGGCGATCTGGCGGCGGGTCTCATCGAAATGTCCCTGCCGCAAGAAGATCTGAGCGATCGCCAAACGAACTCCAATGCGATCTCCGCCCGGCACATCGAGAGCGCGCGAGAACCGTTCCATAGCGGCGTTGCGCTCGCCGAGAGTCAACAGCGCATCGCCAGTTGCGGTGAGAACGTCGATCTGATTTCCGCCAAAACGGTCGGCAGCCTCGATGTCGCGATGGGTCTGCGCTCGATTCCCCTGCTTGGCATGGACCTCCGCCAGCAAGGCGTAAATGTGAGGGTCGGAAGACGACAACTGCAGAGCGGCGTTCAACGCGCTGGTCGCTTCGCCGTAGTGCCGCATCTGGTATTCCGCGTCGGCATAGGCCAGCGCAGTGGTCAAGTCCTTGGGATCTTCGCTCAGGGCAATGCGGTATTCGCCAGCCGCATGCGGTAAATCGTGCTCCTGCCGGAAGGCCTCGGCTCGCGCCAGATGCCAGACGTGCGACTTGCCCATGATCTTCTGCGCCGCCTCCAATTGGCTGAGGGCCGGCCGTGCGCGATGAAGTTGCAGGTCGGAGAAAGCCAGGCCCAGATGAGCCTCCCCATAGTTCGGATTGAGCTTCAATGCGGCCTGGAAATCCTTGACCGCCTTTTCTGCCTGCTTGAGATCGTTTAGTACGTAGCCGCGGTCGGAGTATCCCTCCGCCATTTTCGGATCGCGCTCCAGCGCCAGGGTGTAGTCCTTGACCGCATCCCGTGGATCTCCCTTGTGGGCGTGCACATTTCCGGCAATCAGCGGCAGATCTTTGTCGTTCTCCAGGATCGGCTCATACTTCGTTACCAGCGCCAGAGCCTCGTCATAGCGGCCCAGGTAATACAGGTCGTAGGCCAGGTAATCGACTCCTTCGCGGTCATTGGGCAGCTTTGCCAGCACGTCATAGCCCAGCTTCGCCGACTCCGCGTAATCCTTTCTGAAGGTGAGATAGCGCTCGCGCTCGCGCTCGACCTGCGGGACGGTGTTCATTTTGCCGTGGGCCCGTTCCAGCCAGCGCTGCGCCAGATCCAGGTTGTGCGCCTCGATGGCTGCATTCGCCCCTCCCGCCACAATCAAGGCATTGCTCGGCATTCTCTGGTACGCGGCCTGATAATTGGCCTCGGCCTCGCGGAACTTGCGTTCCGCGCCATACAGGTCGGCTAATGCCAGGTAGGGCCCGTAATCTTTGGGATGAGCGGCAATCGCGCGCGCAAAATACTTCTCGGCGGTCCTGGTATCTCCAGCGTCGCGTGCCAGATATCCGAGGGCCGAGAGCGCCTGCTTATTGTTGCGATCGAGGTCGAGAACCTTCGTAAAGGTGGCGCGCGCAGCATCCTTCTGGCCCATCTTCCATTGCAGCGTGCCGAAGTTCATCAGCGAGTTCACGTTGTTCGGAGTCAAAGCCAGCGCTTCTTTGAGGTCCTTGTTGGCGGCATCCAGATCGCCGGATGCAGCTTCCACCGCGGCTCGCAGCCGCAACATCTCCGGGCGCGATTGGTCCGGAACCTGCACCTGCCGGATCTGCGCCGCCGCGGCTTGCAACTGCTGATTCGCATCCGCCACGTCGTCGGTGCGGCTGTAAACCTCGTAAAGATTCAGCCGAAGTTCGATCGGATAGAGCGGACCTTCCGGTACTTGGGCGGGCAAGTTGCTCAACGCAAGTTTGTATTCCTGTTCGGCCTCCGGAAAGCGATCATCCGCCTCCGCCATGCTGGCCTCGATGGCATGCAGGCGATAGTTATTGGGGGCGATCTTTTGAGCGGCCTCCAAATATTGGCGGGCCTCGTCCGGACGGCCGGCATTGACCCAAGCCTGGGCAGCGCTTAGATCGTAGCCAATATTTCCCTTGGCGGATTTGGCCAGACGCGAATACAACTCCGCGGCCTGCTCAGTCTTTCCCGCGAGCCCGTAGGTGTAGGCGAGTTCGGCCTGGGTGTCAGCAGTTTTGCCCGGTATGGCCTCCAGGGTGGCAATCGCTTCGTCATACTTGCCTTCATCGAGCATTTCGCCGGCAACCGCCCGCAGGACTTCAGGATCCCGAGGCGCGCGGCTCTTGGCGCGATTGAGATATTTGGTGGACTCGTCCGTCTGGCCCATCCGCTGATACGCGTGCGCGATCAGCAGGTCGGTGTGGGCGCTTGGCTCGATCGCGTCGGCGCGGTTTAACAGTGTGAGAGCTGATTTCGGATCGGTCGTCAGCATCAGCTCACCGGCCAGCTGCAGGCTATTTGCATCCTTCGGATTGGCTTCCACGACCTTCTGAAGCAATTTTTGCGCTTCCTGATCGCGCCCCATCTTGGCGTAGGTTTGCGCCAGCCCCGCCAGCCCGCGCACGGAATTCGGCTTCAGTTTGAGCCCATGGTTGTAAGACTCGACCGAAAGCGGAAAGTTTTCATTGAGCCGTGCGCAGTATCCCAGCAGGAACCAGAGTTCGGGATCCTGCGGCGCCGATTTAGCGGCCTGCTGTGCGAACGACACCGCTGCTGCATAATCATGCCGGGCCAGGGCGTCGTCGGCGGCGCGCGCCTGGCGGGCCACTTCAATGCCCGAGCCCCAACTGAAACCATTGCCGCTCTGGCCAGAGTCTTCCGACGGCTTCTGTTGCTTGGGATGGGAGGAGTTCGAGCCACTGACGTCGAACGTCTGGCTCATTCCCCGACCCCCCAGGGCGAGAACGACGACCAGGCAAAAGCTCGTGAGCGGAAACCGGCTTTTCACGTGTTCACCACGCTATTCTAAAAATCTGAGAGGCGACACAAGCAACCTCCCGCACAGGAAGTCCTGCGGTCCTCTTCAGATGCCAGCTTGCCTAAGTAGGTTTGCTTTCGTGGAAATACGCCTCAGCAGTAACCCTGCCGCAAATCAGCGAAAACCTTTAGCCGTGGTTTCAGAATCCAACGTTGGCTGGGTGAAGGCACAGGAGTGGGCGTTCTCATGACCCGAACCGACAACTATTCGCGTCCGATTCCGATTATGGCGATTGTCCTGGTGGCCCTGGCAGTTCACGGGCCGTTGCTGCTCATGCAGTTGCCCAAGGGATCGTTTGACGCGAACTTCCATATTTTTCTGGCTTCTCATTATGCCCATCATTGGTTTAATCCTTGGAACGAAAAGTGGTTTGCCGGATTTTCGCAAACCACTTATCCGCCCCTCACTCATCAATGGATCGCGCTGATCTCGAATGTCACCGGCCTGACGATGGCCTACATGCTGGTGCAGCTGATTGCCGTGCTGCTGCTGCCGGTGGGCGTATTTCGCTTCGCCAAGATCTGGGTAGACGAGCGGGCCGCCTCCTATGCCGCACTGGGCAGTATTTTCCTGGGCGCGCTGGCATTCCTCGTGTATCAGGCGGGACAATTGGCAACCGTCACTTCCGCGGCCCTCTACCTAAACGCGCTGCCCTATTTCTACGAGTGGGCGGTAGAGATGTCGGGCCGGTCTTTGCTCAAGGGCATTGCGGTCAGTTTGGCCGCGGCTGCCGCTCACCACGTGACCTTGATCTTTGGCACTGTGTTTTTTGCTCTTCCCGTATTGTGGGTGGCCTGCATGGATGCCGCAGAGGGGCGCGGCAGAGGATCACTGAGTGGCACCCTCATCCGGGCCCTGGTATTCGCCGGTTTAGTGGGAGCGGGGGTGGGCATCGTGCTCCTGCCCTACTGGGCGACGCTGATCCAGCATCCGATCCACCAGATGCCAATTCCCCACGACAGCCGGAAGAACTTCCTGCTGAGCCCGGTCACCGGCGTCAATTATTTTCTGATACCTTATGGCGCGCTACTTCTGGCATTGCCCTTCATCATCTTCCGCGGCGCTACGGTGCGGCGCTTGCGTCCGCTGCTGATTGGCTTCTGGTTCGCGCTGATTTTTGGACTGGGCGGTACCACTCCTCTGCCGCGTTGGCTGCTGGGGCGCGCCTACGAGATTCTCACCTACGAGCGATTTACGTTCTGGGCGACACTGTTAGCGATGCCCATCGTCGGCTTGCTGGCGATTGAGCTGCTGGATCGCTTCCGCGGGAAAGCCGCGGTTGGACTCGCCCTGGCCTCGGTCGCCACCATCGGCGCCGCCCTTTTCTGGCTCAACGCCAACCCGTTCCGCCCCACTGGAACCATCAACGTCAAACCGGTCATTGGATTCTTGAACCGGGACGGCCACGATCAGTATCGCTATCTGACCCTGGGCTTCGGCAGCGAACTCGCGCAGGTCTCCACCTACACCGACGCCAGCAGTGTGGATGGAGACTACAACTCCGCCCGCCTGCTGCCCGAGATGACGCATTATGGCTCAGCGCAGCTCACGAACTCGAAATTCTATGGCACCGCCGGCATGGCGTCATTGCGCGCCATGCTGGAACACGCCAACCGCTATGGCCTGAAGTACATCTTTGTGCACGACCCCTACTATGAGCCGCTGCTGACGTTTGTCGGCTGGCGCAAAATCGAAACTTTCGATGACGGGGAAGTCACCGCATGGTCTAAAGAGGATGTTCCTCCTGCACACCGGATCTACTCCGACGCCATCCCACCCGCTTGGATGGGATTGATGTGGGGCACGCTTCCCTTTGGGGCAAGCATCCTGGCCATGTTCCTTGTCATCATGCTGCCCGCCAGGCAGCGCATTCGAAGACTGATTGAATCGCCCGTTCCCATGGAACACCGGGAACAGCACTATGTAGCTTGAGGGAACTCAAATGAAACGTGGTCTGCCGATCGTTCTCATTGTTCTCGTGGTTACTGTCGTCTTGATCGTCCTGGGATTGACTGTCGCTGGCCCTTCTTCCAGCGGAACGGTAGGTCTGGTCAGAGGCTCCGCACTGCCGGGTTTCAGTCCGAATGCCAATACGCCGGAGCAGGCCTTATCCAATTTCCTGCTGGATGTCCAGAAACGAAATTGGGACCGCGCTTTCGGCAGCCTGGAACGAACCAGCCAGGCGTTGACCGAAAAACAGTTCGAGCAGGAGTGGACCGGTGCCAATGGCGGCCTGCGCTCGTTTTCCACGCTCGAATACTACGATGCGCGTCCTCTCCACGCCACCGATTCGGACGCCCAAATGCGCGTCCGGCTGCACTGGTCGACCCCGGTCGGTCCAGTGGAAGATGTGCGCGATTTTCATATGGCCAAGCGCGGCGACCAATGGAAAGTCGTGTGGAACGAAGCGCCGCGGCCCAATGTCCCGGCCGAGGTCGTTCCCGTGAATTATCTGCGCTGGGACCTGGTGACGGGAAGCGCATCTGGATCTGAATGGGGAGCGCATAATGTCGATGCGCCTCGCGTTCGTATCCTCTCGATGAATGCGGTAGATACCGCCGAAGGCGCGGTCGTGATGGGCGAGGTGGTAAACGAAGATACCATCCCGGCATTTGTGAACGTGAATGCCACGCTGGTCGACGCCGCGGGCAACGTAATCGACGACGAGACCAGCTTCGACAAGATTCTCCACGTGCTGCTGCCCAAGCAGGTTTCACCCTATCGCATCGACTTCCCCAAGATCAGCCTCAGCAAGGTAAAGAACGTTCGCATTGATACCAAGGCGACACTCGTGCCGGCCTCCTCCGATCCCGTCATCGGCGTGATGAACCAGAAGCTGGACGAAGATGCGCAAGGCCACGCTGTCTTGCACGGCGATCTGTTGAATCAGAGTGGCGAGATCGTCAACATTCCGCACGTGATCGTCAGTTTTTACGATAACAACGGCAAAGTAGTTTGGGTCTCCGATGGCTATGTGGAACAGGCGTTGCTTCCGCAGTCCAGCGAGCCGTTCGCGGTCGAGCTTCCAAAATCTTTGGCAGGTAAGGTCCAAAACTTTCATGTCGTCGTCAATCAATACAGCCTCGACAAATCATAGGCTCGCGGTTTGGGTGCTCAGCATGGCTGTCACCGCGTTATCTCTGACAGCCGTGGTGCGAGCGCAAGATGTAACGCTCCACGCTCCTTCGAACGCGGTCGCAGGCAGTGCTGCCAAAATCGAGAGCACGGGCAGCGGATCCGCTACTTTTTATCTGTTGGGACCGTCCATTGCCGTCAAGCGTGACGTGCAGTTGGGCCAGGAGATCGCGCTCGCCCCCAAGGAAGTGCAGAGCGCAGGGCGATACGTAGCCATCGTGTGCGCAGGCAGTTGCACGAACGCCGATTTTTTCGTGGCCCCTGCGAAGCCAGTTAGCCTGGTATTCCTGGTGCATCCTTCGCGCGCGCCGGTAGCCAAGAGCGGACTGATCAGCGGCGTGGCCATTCCTTTTGACGAGTACCGCAATATGGTTCTGACGCCCTCCAGCGTCGACTTTCAATTGAGCGCGAAGAGCGGCGCTCCTGTTTCTCACAATGTTGAGACCCGGGATGGCGCTGCGTGGTTCCGCATCAGTTCCGGAAAATCAGCGGGACCGCTGGAGATCACTGCGTCCCTCAATGACGTGGTCGCGCGCAGAGTCGTGCAGCAGGTCGCGTCCGATCCCTGCCACCTGCGGATTAAAGGCGAACGCACGCCCCAAGGCATCGAGGTAGAAACCGATCCGGTGCGCGATTGCGACGGCAATCCCGTGCCTGATGGCACCATCATCACTTTCACCGCCAAAGGCGGGGGTGAAACCAGCACCGTCGACGCCCCGGTCAAAAAGGATGTCGCGCGCGCTCGCATGACCGCCAAAGGACCGGTGGTGATCTCGGCCGCCTCCGGCGTGGTGATGGGGAATGAATTGCACTTGGGTGGGCAGTGAGACTATGACCATTCGATCGACAAAATTGTTCTTGCGCGTGCTCGCCATCAGCTGCGTTGTCACGCTGGCAACGATTTATTCCGCGGCTGCCGATTCGACCCCGCACGTGACTTTGAATACCAGCAATGCCGTCCCCCGCCAGGTCGAGCCGCTGACCGAGCGTGCCGTGCTTCGCGATTACAAATTCGCCTGGGCGAACTTGACCCAGGCGCTGGCAACGAGTTCTGCCGATCCGCTGAACGGATTGTTTGAAGCGACTGCGGACACCTGGCTCACAGATCGCATAAAAGATCAGCAGCATACTGGCCTGAGCTCCCGCTATCTCAATCAGAATCACAAGGTGGATGCGGTTTTCTATTCTCCCGAAGGAGACGTGATCGAGTTGCACGACACGGCGGAATACGATCTGGAGATTCTCGACGGCAGCAAAACCATCCATAACGAGCATGCCATCGTGCACTACGTCGTGTTGATGATCCCGGGCGCGGAGCGTTGGGTTATCCGGCAATTACAGACAGTTCCGCAGTTTTGAGGCTGTTGCCGGCGCCAACTGACGCCCCCAGGCTGGCATCTAATCACAAATAACATGGAGCGTTCCTTGTCGAACAAGCTGCTGGCGGTGGCGATTGTGTGCTTTATGGTGGGCTCGGGATGTACCACGCCCGGGATGCATCGCGCCGCCCTGCAGCAAGACCTGCAGGCTCCCAACAATTCCCCCAAGTTGCTGGCTGTCTATATGCCCTGGTTTGGCAACCACATCCATATGGACGTTGGATACGCCAGCTACGATCCCAATGTTCTGCGGCGACAGATTCAGCAAGCCCGGCACATGGGGATTTCTGCCTTCATTGTGGATTGGTACGGAGAGAATTCTCCCTTCTCGGATCACAACTTCGCCTTACTGCAGGAAGCGGCCGATGACGCTCATTTCCAGGTGGCTCTGCTCTACAACGAAAGCGAAGACGAAGATGAGGAGGCTACCGATCAGGCGATCTCGGCCTTCGACGAAGCTTACAAGTCCTACATCGGACCGGACGCGCCGCACCGTCGCGCTTATCTGACCTACAACGGCCACCCGATGATCTTCATTTTTCCCAAGCGCGGGCACATCGACTGGAATCGCGTGATGGAGCACTGCAGCAACTGGGAAGCAACGCCGTACTTTTTCTATAAAGACGACCCGCCCTCCCAGTACCTGGCCGATTTTGCCGGAATGTACGCCTGGGTACAGCCGGGGCAAAAAGGATGGGCTCCCGACGGAAGCAATTGGGGCCAGGAGTATCTCGATTACTTCTACAAGAACATGCGGTACAAGCATCCCGATAAGATCACCATCGGTGCGGCGTGGCCCGGCTTCAATGACTCCGCCGCAAAGTGGGGCTTGAACCGGCATATGGCGAGCCGCTGCGGCCAGACTTTTGAAGACACGTTGCATCTGTACACGCGCTACTTCGATCCGGCGCATCCGCTCCCCTTCATCCTGATAGAAACCTGGAATGACTATGAGGAAGGAACGGCAATCGAGCGCCTCAATTTCGCCAAGTGCAGCCAGAACACGCCCTCTAACGCCGCCTCCAACGCCGCCTCTGAATGATCTCCGCGCCGCGCGGCGACAACCGGACCGGCTTTTATCACATCCAAGTGCAGATTGCTAAATCTCCATAGGAATGGACCTGCCATGAGCCCTGTGCGCGACTCGACCACCAATCTCCGCTTGTTGTGCGAGCTCTTATTCAACCCCTCAGTTTTCTCCGCCTTGCCTCGAACCGGAGACGTCTCGAAATCTGTTCCTGAGCGTCCGACCCCGGCCAGTGAATCCGATGGTGATCTGGAAGAGTTGAGGACGCTCGCCATGACGAATCACGTCATCGTGCGCGCATTTCAGCAACTCCACAAAATTTTGGAGCGCGAACAAAAATTCGCAGAGGCGGAGTGGGTCTCCGCTGCGCTGGACCAGGAGGATGGTCGGATTCAACATGCCATCAGTTTCCTGGAAAGAATCTGTGAGGCGCTCGAACGCGCCGGATGTTCCGTAACCGTGATCAAATCGCTGGATCATTGGCCGGACCTCGGCAGTGATCTGGATCTCTACACCAATGCCGAAGCATCCAAAGTTGTCGCCGTGATGCAGTCGCAATTCCAGGCGAGCCTTGCAGATCGCAGCTGGGGAGACCGCCTGGCCAACAAGTGGAACTTCGTCGTGCCCGGCCTGCCGGAGTTGGTCGAAGTTCATGTTCAGCGTCTGGGACAGACGGGCGAGCAAACTGCGCTCACGCGTTCCCTTTGCAGCCGTAATCGAGCGCTGGCCCTGAGCGGCCACGCGTTCCGCGTAGCCGCACCCGAAGATCGTATTATCATCAGCACCCTGCAGCGGATGTACCGTCACTTCTACATTCGTCTCTGCGACGTTGTGGACAATGCCGCTCTGCTCGACGCCCACCTCGTCGACTTCGGATATCTGCATTCCCTGGGGTCCGCAGCCGGCATTTGGGATGGCATCGCGACCTACCTGACGATCATTTCGCAATACGTCGAGGCCTATCGCGGATACGGTGTTCCCCTGCCTTCGCTGGTGACTGGGTCGGCGAAATTCAACGCCGCGAAGGTTCGTTTTCGCAGGGATTTTCTGCGAGTTCCGATCCTCCCGGATTCCATGAACCTCTACGCGCGCGAACTCACCACGCTGCTGCTGAGGGGCGAGCTGCGGAATTCGTTGCGCTTGAGTTTGCTGCCGGGCCTCGCTACCGCGGCTGCCCTGGAGCAGAAGCTCACCGGGAGCGACAAAGGTATCTGGTGAAATCATGTATGCGAACCGTGCTAAGTCCATTGTCCAACGCGGCTCCTACTGCCTTTGCCGGATTGAGCAGCCCTCCGGGCTCACCTAACGTGTAAAGAACAGCCGGTGCTTGCAGGTAGAAACTTGCGATCCGGCAGTGCGTCGACGACAGGCGGTTCATTCGGTGCTGTTTTCGAGCAAGAACTCGGTTGGGCTGCGAGCGCAATTGGCAGTCTCGATGCAGCGAGCGGGAGCTTTCGCGTGATTCAAATTCTTATCGTTGACGACAATCCCGCCGTGCGCCGCTATTTGCGCGCCATTCTCGAGCAACAGCAATCCTGGCGCGTCAGCGCTGAGGCCCGGACTGGCGCCGAGGCGCTCCAGTCGGTTCTTCAGTCCCCTCCCGATCTGGTGCTGTTGGACTATCAAATGCCCGACTTAAATGGCGTGGACGTAGCCAAGCAGATCACGGAGATGTTCCCCCGAATTCCGATTCTGATGGTAACGCTTCACCTGTCCAGGCAGCTCGCCGATGCCGCCCGCGAAGCTGGCGTGCGGGGCGCTTGCGCCAAACAAGACATTGGTTCGGTGGTGGAAGCGGTGGATGTCCTGCTGCATGACAAAACGTATTTCCCCGTTCTGGCTGCCGGGCACAATGCCTGAACGATGTTGCGATAAAGCAAGGGTTCTGGGGAAATACAGGATTCCCTGTATTGGACGTTGCAATTGAAGAAGTTAGCCTCTGCTTTGGTAACTCGAGCATTTCCTGTCGGTTCAAAGTTTTTGGCGTGCAATTCACGGTTATTGGTCAGGCTGTCACATCCGTGCAGGTTTAAAATGTGGCGAATCGTCTGGTCGGTCTCCCTCAAAGGACCTGAAACGGAATGACAATTCGCATACTTCTGGTTGATGACCATCCAATCGTCCGACAGGGCTTAAAGACGCTGTTGGAAGGGCATTCGGACTGGGAGGTCATCGGCGAGGCTTCCGACGGAGCCGAAGCTGTGGAGAAAGCCAAAGACCTCAGCCCCGATGTCATGGTGCTGGATGTGACCATGCCGCGCATGAATGGCCTGGATGCATGCCGGCTGCTCCGCCGGCAATATCCGGCGCTTGAGATTTTGTTCGTTACGCAGCATGACTCGCCGCAGATGATGCGCGAGGCGTTGGAAGCGGGCGCCAGAGGTTATGTGGTGAAATCGAATGCCGCCCGCGATCTTTTGGCCGCCGTGGAAGCCGTAAGTCAGCATCGTGTCTTTACCGCACTACACAGCCGCAACGTAACCCAGCCAAGCTAGGTTCAGGCTGAGTTTTGGTACGCATCCTGCTCGGAGAGGGCAAAGTTATGAAGTTAAGAATCCTGTTGGCAGACGATCACGAAATCGTAAGGCGCGGCTTGCGCGCGTTGTTGGAAAAACATGAGGGTTGGGAAGTGTGCGGCGAAGCCAGCGACGGCCGCGAAGCGGTCGAGAAAGCCCTGCAACTGAATCCCGATGTCGTCATCGTCGACGTCGGCATGCCCAACTTGAATGGCTTGGATACGACTCGCCAATTGCTCCAGCACGATCCCCATTTCAAAGTCATCGTGCTCACCATCACCGACTCGGATCAGGTCATTCGTGAAGCCTTGGACGCTGGCGCCCGCGGCTTCGTATTGAAATCCGATGCCGCTCGTGACCTGGTTTCGGCCGTGGAAGCTCTTCAGAATAAGCGCATGTTCTTCACGCCCAGAGTCAACGATCTGGTGCTCGCCGGCTTTCTGGAGAAAGGGCAGACGGTTTCCAGGAACGAAGCCCCCAAACTACCAACTCTGACCGCACGCGAGCGCGAGATCACTCAGTTGTTGGCGGAAGGGAACAGCTCCAAAGAGGTAGCATCGCTGCTCAACCTGAGCACCAAGACGGTGGAAACTCACCGCAGCAATATCATGCGGAAGTTGAGCTTTCACTCCATCCGCGACTTGGTTGTGTATGCGATTAAGAACAATCTGATTCAGATTGAACTACCGCCGCCGCCCAAGGCTCCCACCGGTCCGACGGCGGCGTAAGGATCGTTTTCAGTTCCGCGCATTTTCGCGAGTCTGAGCTGCGCTGCTGCATGGCGTAACTCTGAGCTGCGGAACCCTTAGCGCAGTGCCTCTCCCGGATAGTACCCGCTGCGGGTTCGGACCGTCAGCCGCGCATGGCGTGGCTCTCTGGCTTCCACGCGAATCCTCTGGTATCCCGTTCCAATCGCCCCGCCCGGATTGTAGGCCAGCGTGTACTGGCTGCGAATGTCGCGCGCTATGCTTCGGGTAATCGCATCCACTTCATCGAGACTCTGCGGGAAATACGCCGCCCCGCCCGTGCTATAAGCCAGTTCCTGCAGCGCCTCGCGCCCGGCGCGGGTCATGGGCTGGCCTGGACCGTTCAATCCGATCGCATACAGGGTCGCACCCTTGTTCGATTGCAGCTTCCGCATCGCGTCTTGTAGCGTTTCACGGCTCATGTTGTCCTGGCCGTCGGTGATGACGAGCAGAACTTTCTTGTCCAGGCGGGGATTATTTTTCAGATGCACATCCGACGCCACGACTGCGTCGTAAAGCGCGGTGCTGCCGCGGGTCGAGGTCTGGCGCAGTGCCGCTTCCAGCAGCTTTACATTCGATGTGAAATCCTGGTCGAGATAAGGTGTCTGGCCGAAGTTCACCACGAACACCTGGTCGTCGGGATTGCTGGCCTGAATCAGATTCATCACCGCCTGGTTTACTCGCGCCCGCTTATCCCGCATGGACCCTGAGTTATCAATAACAACTCCAATCGCCACCGGCACGTCCTCGCGCCGGAACGAAGTGATCGCTTCGGGCTGGCCGTTCTGATAAATGGAGAAGGCACTTCGGTCCAGGCCGGTCACCAGATGTCCCGCCTCATCCACAACCGTCGCGTGCAAGACGACTTCCTGCACTTGCTTCTTAAAAACGAAACGCCCTTGGTCTTCTGAACTGGGGGCTTGCGAGATGGATGGCTGTCCCGGCGTCGCTTCAGGTTCTTGGACGCTGGCCGGGGGCTCTGATGTCCTGGGCGGTAGGCCCATCGGGTCTTCGTAGCCAGGTGGAGGTGTGGAAGGGGTTTGCTGCTGCGACTGGGTATTCTGGGCGACTGCCGTGGCCGCGGCCAGAACCATGAGTCCAAAGGCAGCCCCTGCAGAGCGGAGTAAGCGGAGACAATAGAGCATGAGTTACACCTCCCGCCGCACTTAGATGCAATCCACCGCCAAGTGGGGGATTCCGTATTTCAGCATTCGCCGGATGTTAACAATGCTGCAAAAGCTAAGGCGAATCCTGTATCGCCGCTGCACGCGGGAATCTCTCTCGGGCTTGGAAAAACTTACACGAGCCACTGGCAGCGTTGAACGACAAAGTGATTTATCTGCAAGAAGTCCAGGTTTGGCAAACCGTGTGCTTGTGCCGGTGAATCAAACTAAATGGGATCGTAGTGGCGAGCTGTCGCGCTCTGCGGAGGTGGAACGTGCTTCGCATTCTGATTGCAGACGACCATGAACTGGCCCGGCGCGGAATCCGGGCCGTACTGGAGAGCCACCCTGGTTGGGAAGTATGTGCGGAAGCCAGGGACGGCCGGGAAACGGTGGAGCTTGCTGCCAGCCTGTTACCGGATGTTGTTTTGCTCGATATCGGCATGCCCAATCTAAATGGCCTGGAAGCCGCCCGGCAGATCCTGGCGGTCACCCCGAATGTCGCTATCCTGATTCTGACCATGCACGATTCCGATAATGTTGTGAGAGAAGTTCTCCGCGCCGGAGCGCGCGGGTTCCTGCTCAAATCCGATGCCGGCCGCGATCTGGTTTCCGCCGTCGAAGCCTTGCAGAGCCAAAGAACTTTCTTCACCACGCGCGTCAGCCAGATGGTGCTGAACGGATTTCTCCACCGCGACGGGCATGCGGGTGTAAGGAAACTCGCGCCCAAAGATGCGGCCAGCGACGTGCTGACCTCGCGCGAACGCGAAGTGATCCAATTGCTCGCGGAAGGCAAGACCAGCAAAGAAGTAGCGGTCACACTCAACCTTAGCGTCAAGACCGCCGAGACTCACCGCACCAACCTGATGCGCAAGCTGGGCCTCCATTCGGTCGCCGATTTGACCCGCTACGCGGTGCGCAACGGCATTGTGCAAGTCTTCTGATGGTGCAAAGGAGGCAGGGGATCATAAATGAATTTCCTCTGATGCCTTTCTCGGTGTGGTACGCATCAGTTCCGTAAGTAGGTGATTCGCCGGATAGACCATCATTTCTATGTTGCATACCCTCAAGGATTGTTGACACTGCCTGCTTGAGGTTTGCCGAATGCTATGGACGATTGTTGCCCTGTTGCTGATTTTGTGGCTGATGGGGATGGTCAGTTCCTACACATTGGGCGGATTCATTCACATTTTGCTGGTTCTGGCCGTTATCGCCGTGCTCATACGGATTATTCAAGGCCGCAATCCCGTATAGACCTTAGATAGCACCTCTTACTCCTCCGGTTACAAAAGCCTGCCAAACGCTCACCTCGTATCGACATCTCACCTGGGCAAGCGGAATGCGGCAGCTATCGAAGCCGCGTTCCTTGTGGCAAGAATATACGCCAGAAAAGCGTACGATCAGGAGGATTACAAATGAATAAGGATCGCGTGGAAGGCAAAGTGAAAGACGTCGCGGGACGCGTGGAACGCCAGGCCGGCGAGTGGTCCAACGACCCCGAGAAGCAAGTAAAGGGTGCGGCTAAACAGGCCGAAGGCAAGGTGCAAAATGCCTGGGGAAAGGCCAAGGATGCGAGTTCGAAACCGCCGCAGGAAGTTCGCGAGGATGACACCGATACAGAAGAATCAGCGAATAGTCGTCGTAAGGCTTCCTAGAATTAAGCGCCGGTGAGGACATCCGGCTCGGGCTGTTGCGAGGGCGTTCCGCCCTCGCTTCCGCCGCCTTCCTGCGAGTACTTGTTTTTTCGCGCTCTCCACCTACAACCTCTTGTATTCCGGAGCCAGTGTACTTTGGGTTCGCGTTGAGTGCATCACTGTATGTTCTGTCGCTGCGTGGCGGACTTTAATAGGGCATAGGAGATAAACGGTCATGGCTACGAAGCCGGTACAACCCTGCTCTTTGGACAATCCCAGGGCCGCATTTGAAAATGCACTGGAGGTGATGCGGCATGGAAACGGCGATCGCAAGCCTCGACCCACGATCGCGGCCGCCTGGCGGCCGCTCGCGCCTGCCCCTCAAGAACAGGCTACCGAGAAGCGGGCTCTGACCGATGCTGCGCGCGCTCTGGCACAGCTTTGGAAAGTCTCTCCTCATCTTGTGCGTTGAGAGGAGTTCAATCATGATACGGATGTTGGCTGCGTTTCTGACAGTGTTCTCCGTTTTGAGCCTGATCGTGGGCCTGCACGAGATGACCGCCATATTTGGCGGGACCGCAGCGCTTTTGTTTGCCCTGGATTTCGCTTCGACTTACCTGCTCAAAGCCCCGCGCACGGTCAGATTGCGCGGACCGATTCTCTAGGCTGCCGGCGTTCGTGTGCCAAGCTGTTCCACAGAGCCTGACTGTGGTTCGAGCCGCAATTCGGTGAGTTCGGTGATGAAAGTGGCTGCCCAACGGTAAATATTGTGTTCGCGAATGGTGCGACGCATGCGCTGCATGCGGGCTTGCTTTTCCTCCGGATCCATCTCCAGCGCCGTTCGAATCGCCTCCGCCATCTGATCGATATCGTAGGGATTGACCTGGAGTGCGTCCCGCAACTCGTGCGCTGCGCCGGCAAAGATGCTGAGAATTAGAACTCCGCTCTCATCGTTGCGTGCTGCAACAAACTCTTTGGACACCAGGTTCATGCCATCGTGCAGGGAAGTCACCATGCACACGTCCGCCGCCTTATAGAGCGACTGGATTTCTTTATGGCTGTGCTGCCGGTTAAGGCAGAGGATCGGTCGCCATTTATCGCGCTGGAATCGCCAGTTGATCCGGCCCGCTTCCGCTTCGATCTCGGCTTCCAGATCGTGATACCGCTTGAGATGGCTCCGGCTCGGCGCCGCCACCTGCACGAACGTAAATTGACCGAGGTATCGCGGGTACTTTTCGAGAAACCGTTCCACTGCCAGGAACCGTTCCAGGATGCCCTTGGTGTAATCGATTCGGTCTACCCCCACGCCAATGAAGAGCGCGTCTACGTCAAGGCTTTTCAGCAATGTCGTGCGCGCCTCCGATGCTGAGCTCTCCGGAGCGCAGTCGTCGAGTTCCACGCTGATCGGAAACGGGTGCACCGCGGTCGTGTGCTCCCGCCGCTGCACCGTAAAATGTTCCCAGTTGATCCTTGACTCCACCACCTGATCGGTCGTTTCCAGAAAGTTGTTACAGTGAGCCTGCAGGTGAAATCCAATCAGGTCCGCTCCCAACAGGCCCTCCACGAGCTCACGTTTCCATGGGCAAATGCCAAACGCCTCCGGATTCGGCCACGGGATATGCCAGAAGATTGCCACTCGCGCGTCCGGCCGTTTCTGTTTGATCATGCGCGGCAACAACGCAAAGTGATAGTCCTGCACCAGGACCACCGGTTTTTGCATGTCTTTGATTTCATCGAGCAGGGCATCGGCGAACTTGCGATTCACCACCTGATACCGCTTCCAGTCCGCCTCGCGAAAGATGGGCCGGGTGTGAGCGATGTGGCAAAGCGGCCAGATACCCTCATTGGCGAAGCCGTAGTAGTACCCTTCTTCCTCTTCTTTTGTGAGCCATACGCGGCGTAAGGTGTAGTGCGGATCGTCAGGAGGCACTTGCAGCCGGTCATGACGATCCACAAAATCACGGTCCGCTGTTCCCCCGCCGTGCGCCACCCAAGTCCCGTGACACGCCCGGAGAACCGGCTCCAGAGCCGTAATCAGTCCGCTTGGGGGTACACTCACCTGGACCGACCGCCCCCGCTGCATGTGTACGTAAGGCTCGCGATTGGAGACTACGAAGAGCCGTTCTGCGCCCAATCTGTGGCGCACATCGGCGGCCAGGCGCTCCGCTGTCCACTGCGATTGCCCTTCCACGCGCAGACGAGCTTCCCGCTCCGCCGCCGTGCGCGCTGTATTGAGGCTCTCGGCAAAGGTCGCCACTTCTCGCGCCAGCGGCCGAAACAGCTCCACATCCGGAACGCCGATCCTGGAACTCGAAATGCGCCCGGTTCGTAAGGTCCGCATCCAATTCGCTGTCCGCGCGATCGGTCCCTCAATGCTCCAACGCACGATCAACAAGGTGATCATCGCAATCAGCACCACATAGGCCAATGCGCTAAGGAAGGTTTCTCTCCAGATCTGAAGAATCTGAGCCCGGATGTAGCTGGTGTTGTGAATGATCGCCAGTGCCCCAAAAAGCTTGCCCTGGTAATGCAGCGGAACCACGCAGATGTGCACCGGCGTGCCGCCAATTCGCTCGAAAGCGGCCGACTCCTGGTTGGTTTGGAGCGTCTGCACGACCTGCGGGGGAACCTGGGCAATCAGCGACTCCAGTTCCAGCGTTTCCGAAATGATTTGCCCCTGCGCGTCGTAAACCGCCAGTCCGATCAAGTTCTCTCGGTTGGCGAAGCGCTGGACCGTTCTCCTCAAGGTATGGACCGCCCCTCGTTCCAGGTCGCGATCAACGTTGCCGGCCAGGCTCTCTGCAAGAACCGACGCCCTTTTTTCCAGATCCCGCCTCAAATTCCGCTTCGCAACCAACGCCTCGTATCCGGAGGAGCATAGCGACACGATCGTGACCCCAACCACCAACGAGACAATCAGCCGCACGCTGAGTAACCGCATGACACCGGAAGCGGAGATCGCCGGCCAGTTCGACTCCGTAGTCGCGCCTCTGTGAGTGCCGCCTTCCGGCGAGTCGTCGCGGGGCCGCAGCTTTGTCACCCCATCCCACAGCCTTCGGAATGTGCGGGCTAGATCTGGCATATACAAGATGCGTGCTTCGATGCGGTTTCTTCCTGGTTTGGCTGCCGAGGGGACTTCCTCGTAGCGCTCGTCCTTTGGGGGCCGACACCCAAGCCTCGCCGAACTCCGCTCCGTGATTGGCCTGTACAGGGAAACCTTTATGGACGAAGGCGGCGCGCGAAGGTAAAACTGCTACAAGCTGGTGTAGAACCTTCCCCGCGGAACGGCCACTGGATCGGGAAAGGGATGCGCTTTCAACGAGTTCTTAGTGGAAGACGAATTGCGCATGGTTTTACCGGCTGCTTCGTCATTCGGAGTAGTACTCTATGTATCGAACGACGAATCTTCTTGCCGGTTTGGTCTTGTTCTTGGCACCCTTGGCGGTGGCTCAAGAGCCGCAACTCCCTAACCCTCAGACCCCCGAAGACGCGATGCAGACCCGCCAGTTGGTGGCTTGGTCCAGCTTGCAAAAGCCGCAGCCCGCGCCCCAGCCGCTTCCACCCCCGGATACTCCGCTTCCCCAACCCGGAGATCAAGCTGACCAGCAGGCCAAACCTCCCGCTGATGCTCATAGCGACCAGTCTCCTGCTGCGCAGTCAGGCGACCAGTCTCCCGAGGCTCAATCTTTCACCGGCAAGATCGTGAAGGATTCCGGTAAGTACGTCCTGAAGGTAGCCAGCAACACGACCTATGAACTGGAAGGCGAGGGCGATCTGAATCAGTATGAGAATCAGAACGTGAAAGTCGTGGGCCACCTGGATAAGGGCACCAACACGATACACGTCGTCAAGATTGAGCTGCTTTCCTGAGCGGATGCCCCGTCCGCATTTTGAGGAGTGGGGTGACCAGCGTGGCTGGCTGCTTCCACCGGCCAAGCGTCTGCAGATCTCAAGCCCCCGTTACAAGAAAATTCTCGTCTTTTTTCTCTTTGGTGGGCTCGGGTTCGGTGTTGGCAGTCACGTCTTGTACGAATTCCCGACGTCGCTCCGGGCCTTTCCGCTCGATTTGCCGGACCCGGCGCGTAGGCATTGTGCTGGGCTCCAGGCTTACGATCCGGCCCTCCCGGACCTGAATCTGCGCGCGGAACCAATCGGTGCGGAACATGCGCCCTGAGGCATAAAACGTCATTGCGGCCGCGATCGGGCCTTCAAAATCGTAGCCCGTGCAGGACAGGATCCGTTTCCCCATTTCCGCCGACCAGGTCATTCCGCCAACCAGCGGATCATTCAAGCGGCAGCGCTCGAACGGCATGGCATGCGAAAGTTTGCGTAATTGCAAAAGCTGCAGCAACACCGAGGCCTTCGCCAGGTTCGTCACGATCACTCGAGCCTCCTCCGAAGAGACCCGTTCCATTTTGATGTGCAGGTCCGGCGTCCACTCGCGCTCGAACTCTTCCCGAGCCAGCGCCAGCCCTTTGTCCGTTGCTTCAACGTAGCGCAGGGTCGCCCGCGCCAGGACCACGCTAAATAACGTGGTCACGATCGTGGCAATGACCGGGATGTAGCTGATCAGGGTGCCCCACGGAACGCGAAACGTATTCACCATCTGCAGCGTGTGCATGAACTCAGTCACTCCTGCGGACGCGATTTGGGGACGCGACCGACAGGGCGAGTGTACCTAGCCCGGCATAGCCGCTCCAGATACGTTAGGGGATGGGATGGATTGGTGCCGAGGGCCGGGACTTTCGTAACCGCCGCTCTTCAGAACGAACGCTAGCCCGCGCAAAAGTCCTTTGGATTCTATGCCAGCCGCTGAATTGATGATTTTCGCTTATTCGAGCACGCTGTCGTCGAGCTTCTTTTTGCCCCAGTCGTCGGCCGCCTGCACGAACGCCAAAACCACTGGATGCGGATTCTTCTCGCTGGACGCCAACTGCGGCTGAAACAGCGTGGCGACAAAAAAGCGGTGAGTCGGAGATTCAATCGCCCGGATTTCCCCTTGCGGGCCCCGCGCCACAACCGGGAATCCCGCCTCCATGGTCGCCCACTCAAACTCGGGATTGACTTCGAAATTGCAGAAGAATTCTTCCGTCACCGTCTCTCGATCTTTGCCATAGAAAGACTGCAGATACGAGCCCGGACGCAGCCGAATCTCAGGCACCGCGCCGGAAAGTTTTGGAGCGTTTCCCTTGCGATCGGGGACAGCGCAGGCTACGGGATAAATGATGATGTTCTTCGATGCGGAATTATTTTCCGCGCTGTCGGCATCGGCGATGTTGAGCACATTCCGGGCAAATTCGATCAAGGCGTACTGGAATCCGGCGCACGTGCCGAGAAAGGGCCAGTCCCGCCGGCGGGCAAATTCAATCCCCTTCAACATCCCCTCGAAGCTTTTATAAGGACTCCCGGGCGACGCCCACAAGCCATCGAAACTTTCGAGAATTTTTTCGGCGCCATTCCCTGCCAGCGACGGGGTCGGTACCCACTCGCTCTCAACCTTTATCTCCAACTTTTTGGCTGCGTGTTGCAGGGCATCGTTGGTGGCGTGATGAGAGCGGAAATCACCATTGAAATCGCCCAGAATCCCGATGCGGACCGCGTCACTCACGGCTTCGATTGTACTAGAGCCAGTGGGAAGGCCTTGCTGGCCAAATGCTTACCCCAGGGTTAGAACCGTGGTGCGCTAACGGTAACCCGGCCGCTGTGACTAGTGAATCACCTTGGTCGTGTTGAGCAAGACATAAAGACCGAGCAGGGCTAGCACCGGTCCTCCCCAGATCATCAGCGCGCATTTCCATCCCATGGCCCGCGCTATCTCCTGCTGGCTGCGCCACGAGATCAGAAATGTTTTGTTGTTGGTGCCTTTCATCAACACGACCGGGGGATGCGAATCGAAGTCACCCGTCTGCGAGTTCCCGTTCGGGCCATTGCCGGACTCGGCCGCAGCCGGGTCGGTCATGACTTGAACTCCTGACGCCGCCATGCCCGGAGCCGATATGCCCGCTGCGCTCCAAGCCACCGGGTTCGAAATCCCTGCCTTTATCAGGGCTGCGGCAATCTTCTGTTGCTGCGTCATTTCCGAACTTTTCGTGGTAGAAGAGTGCGCTGAGAGAGGGATGATCTCGGGAGCGGCTTGACTGTGTCGCATTGTGAGTTGACTGAGCGGCGGGCCGGGGGCAACTCCTTCATTCCGATTCGAGGAAAACGAAACCGAACCCAGGGTCAGAGAAAAGCCCTGCGACGAAAAAGAATTGACCGGGTCGGCATCGCGGATCGGATCCGGGGTGATTTCTATTCCCGGATTTTCCGCCAGGGTCCCCAGGATGAAAAGAGCATTCTTCGGTTTAATGCAGAACTCTTCCACCTTGATCTTGTTGCTGGTCACCACCCCGTGGCGAGCCAGAAACGTGCGGACATTGTCCGGAGCCGGGTCTTTGGTGGTGAAGAACGAGTCGCAGAATTCCTGCTCGAAATCGCGGTGCAGGTCGAGATCGGCGCCGCTCGGGACCACCAGCATTCGCCCCGTGTTGTCGTCCACGAAAAACGGCACGTGCATGCATTCGCCCGCGATCTTCACCCATTGTTTATTTTTCCCGTTCTGTCTCCATTCCCAGACTAGGGTGCGGTAGTAGTAGCAGGCGCGGGCCGTAATGGGTGCGATCATGGTGTAAGGCCCCACGGCGAGCCCGCTGATCTCCACCATTCCCAGCGCGGCGCTGCGGATCTTCGAGAATGGCGTGTCCAGGATCAGCCGCCGCCGTTGCAGCAACCGGAAGCCATATACGAACAGCCCGATGCCCGCGCAAATTCCGGCCACACACCAGAACTGCGCCTCAAGAGGGCTCTGCCCGCGCACGATGGTATTGATAATCACAAGTATTCCGCGCTGGAGGGGCTTTCATGCTCAGGCTAGCGAATGCGGGCGCCTTCTCGCAGTCAAAAACGGCAGAATGCTCTTACGTTGGTAACAGACTTCGGGGGAGTCGGATGCATTTGGGAAAAGGGTTAGAAGGCCGAAATTTCACTGCGTGCGCCGTGCTGTAGCGCGAAGGTCTGGTGGCGCCGGCGTCCTCGCCAGCTCTCCAGGGGCGTCCCGCCCCCGACTTTCATTTTCGATCGATCGCTACGCTCGCATCACCTTCAGAAACGCGGCTTGGAACCGGTCCATCTCTTCCTGCGTGCCCACTGTGACGCGGACGTACGTGGGCATGATTGGCCAGATGCGTCCGATCAGCACATTCTCCCTGGCCATCGCGTCTCGCACTTCCTTTCCCGGACGCTTCGTATCCACCATGAAACAGTTCGATTCAGAGGGAATGTAAAAAAAGCCATTGCGCTCGAGCCACTGAAACGTCTGCTGCCGGATGCCCGCGTTGATCCGCCGCCTCTGTGCCACCAGCGCAGGATCTTTCAGGCTGGCCGTGGCCGCGACCACCGCGGTAATCGGATTAAAATTGAACCCGCCGCGCTCCAGAGCTTTCTGCGACAAGTCCGGCCGCGCGATCATCAGTCCGCAGCGAATCCCTGCCATTCCGTAAACCTTCGAGAAGGTGCGCAGCACGATCACATCTTTTCCCGCCTTCACCATGTCGATTGCTGAAGGGATTTCCGTGAAGTGAATATAGGCTTCGTCCACCACCACAACCGCGTCCTTGGGCTTATTCGCGACCAGATATTCGATGTCGGCCTGAGGGGTCAGCGTACCGCTGGGATTATTCGGGTTGCAGATGTAGAAATAACCCCCATCGGGAGCGGCCGCGAGCATGCCTTTCACATCGTGCGCGTAATTCTTCGTGAGCGGGACCTTTACCACCCGCGCTCCGTTATGCTCCGCCGTCATCATGCCCAGCTCAAATCCCGGGTCGCCAGTGACATAACTTTTCTGCGGAGACGTGAAGGCCAGCACGCTGAACGCCAGCGCCGGCGTCGAACCGACGGTGACCCGAATGTAGTCGGGGCCTAACCCTTCCATCTGCGCGAACGTCTGCACAAGTTCGTCCGTGAGTTCGTCGGCATAGCGACCGCCCCGAGGAAGAATCGCCGTCATGGCGTCGCGAGCCCCCGCGGATGGGCCCAGCGGGTTCTCGTTGGAATCGATCATCACCGCATCCGCCGCGTGCGGACGCCGGCGCGAAGCCGCCGCCAGCATCGGCTCCGTCATGATTTGGAAAGCTGTGGCGGTCGCCGCTGCGGCCGAAAAATGCAGGAATGAGCGCCGGGAGAAATGAGGCATGGCACCTCCAGAGGAAGGAGTCTAGCAGAGATTGAGTGATTGAGTCATTGAGCGATTGACCCCGACTCAACGGCCCAATCGCTCAATCTTTTTAGTCCTCTTCCTTGCCCGCGTAGTAGCCCGACCGAGCCTGAATCTTGTATCCCTGTTTATTCTTGATCTCGATCTTGCGGTAGGTGCCGTCTTTCTTGGTGTTGGTCGGGGTGTAGCCGATGTTGTACTGGCTGCGCAGTTCGGCCGCGATCTGGTTGAAAGCGTCCCTCAGCTTGTCGAACTTATTGCCCACGTTAATCACGCGACCGCCCGTCGCCTCGGTCAATTTGCGCATCTCGCCTTCGCCGGAATAGCCTCCGAAGCCGCCGTAAAAACCGCGATCCGCGCAGAGCAGAACATACACAATGGCATCGGCCTTCTGTGCGGCCTCAATCGCGTCCTGGATCTTCAGCCGGCTGCCTTCATCCTGCCCGTCGGTAAGCAGAATCATCGCCTTGCGGCCGACTTCCTTGGCCAGCATGTCGTGCGCCGACAAGTACACCGCATCGTAGAGCAGAGTTCCGGGAGAATTTCCAGTTTGCGGCACCGGGCCGCCGCCCATGCCGGGAATGCCGCCGCTGGTGTAGTCTACATTTATTTTGGCCTTGTTCAGCGCTGCCTGCAGCCGGTGCGTGTCGCGGGTGAAGTCCTGCAGCAGGTCGACCGTGATATCGAAGCTGATGACGAAAGCTTCATCTTTGTCGGTCAGAATCTGTTTCAGGAACGCTCCGCCCACTTCCTTCTCCATGTCAATGACATTGCGCTGGCTGCCGCTGGAATCGATCATCATGCCCAGGGTTAAGGGCAGATTTGATTCGGCGGTGAAATACTTGATGGTCTGAGGCTTGCCGTCCTCGGCAATGTCGAAATCGTTCTTCGTGAGATTGGGGATCAGCGCCCCGTGCTTGTCCTTCACGTTAAAAAACAGCTGCACCACGTTCACGTTGATTTTCAATGTTTCGGTGGGCTTCTGATCGTCTTCCGATGGCTGGGACTGGGACTGCGCCGCCGGCGCTTGCTGCGATGACTGGGCATACGCCGCCGGCGCCGCCAGCAAGAAAACCAGGGGCAAGACTCGATACTGCGACAAAAGGTTCTTGGGCATCCGGGACTCTCGGGTGGTCTTTTGTTAGTCTAATACTGTAGCTTTAGATGCACCAAATGGCGATGCATTGGCATCCCACAGGTGGGCGAAGGGATTTTTTCTGAATGAAGCAGCCGAAGAGATCAATTGACCAGACCCGAGGTTGCCAGAAACTCGTGTGGATCAAGCTGTTGACGCTCGCTCTGGCCCTCGCTTTGGCGACCCCGGCAGTCCAGGCGCAGTCCTCCGGGACTCAGAACCAGCAGGCTCCGGCCAAACCGCAGTCCACCGACGATATCCCCGACGCCCCCTCGACGGTGCAGCCTCCAGCTCCGAAACCGGCCCAGAGCATAATGGCCCCATCCGGCGCGGATCAAACCGCCCCGCCCCGAGTTCAGGAACAGAAACCTGCTCCCCCTCCCATGCCTCCCGTCCAGACCATTCCTCCGGGGAGCATGCCCGAAGCCACCGCGCAAGGCAGCGGACCAAGGAATCAGGTTAATCCCGCGGAAGACCTCTACAAGCTCAGAGTGACCACCAACTTTGTTCAGATTCCGGCCTTGGTGAAGTATAAAGATGGCCGCCGTGTGGAAGGCCTGCTACCCAGCGACTTCGAAGTCTTCGAAAACGGCAAGCCGCAGAAGCTCACCTATTTCACCAGCGATCCGTTCCAGCTTTCCGTCGCCATTTTGCTTGATCTGAGCATGCCGGACGTAACCATGCAGAAGGTGAATGAGACCTACGCGTCACTGGTCGGCGCCTTCAGTCCCTACGACGAATATGCCTTATACACGTACAGTAGTACTGTCAGCCAGGTAGCGGATTTTACCAGTAAGCCCGCGAGATTGACCGCCGTGCTGGATCAAATGAAACTGGTTCGCGGATACAACAATGGTCCGCCTGTGCTGGGAGGGCCACTCGGGCCCGAACCTCCCATGGTGAATGGGATTCCGATCGGCTCCTCTGGGCCACCGCCGGTCATCACGCCGCCAAAAGAGGCGCACGTCCTGAATGACGCCATCCTGCGCGCGGCTCTCGATCTCAGCAAGCGCGACCGGACCCGTCGCAAAGTGATCTTCGTTATCAGCGATGGACGCGAGCGCGGGAGCCAGTCCAGCTACAGGCAGGTGCTTAAGGTGCTCGAAACTCACGGTATCCAGGTCAAAGCCGTCGTCCTCGATACCGGCGCCCTGCCTGTCTACAAGCAGGTGGAAAAAATCCATCACGTCTTTGACCAGGGATATGCCGACATCTTGCCCAAATACGTCAGCGCCACCGGCGGAGGCAAGATTCTCACCGAACTTTCTCGCAACTCCATTGAAAACGCGTACGCAGAAATCACTGCCGATGCCCGCAATCAGTACACTCTTGGCTATAGCCCAAAGGCGATCGCCGGCGGTTCGGCTTATCGCAACATCGAAGTCCGCGTTCTTGGGCATGGCACCGACCTGAACATCTACACCAAGGCCGGCTACTACCCGATTCCATCAGCCCGCTAGCGCAATCCGGACGGGTCCATCCGCCCGGGGGTCACCTGAGTAACCTGCGGGTAGTACCGCCCGTATGATATAAAGACCCCGAAGCCTCAAAAAAGGAATAGTCCTGCACGGCAGCTTCAGGAAGCGCTGCCCGCATTCGAGGAAAGTCTTGAGTTTCATCAACTTCGCAGCCCGTGAGATCAACTGCAAGATCGTGTACTACGGTGCCGGACTGGGCGGCAAAACCACGAATCTGCAACTGATCTATCAGAAAACTGCGGACCAGCAAAAAGGCAAGATGATCTCGCTTGCCACCGAGACTGAGCGCACGCTGTTCTTCGACTTCCTGCCGCTCGATCTGGGCTCGGTGCGCGGCTTCAAGACCCGCATCCACCTCTACACCGTACCCGGACAGGTCTTTTACGATGCCAGCCGCAAGCTGATTCTACGCGGTGTCGATGGCATCGTCTTCGTCGCCGACTCCCAGGAACAGCGCATGGACGCCAATGTCGAGGCCCTTGAAAACCTGATGTCCAATCTCAAAGAGCACGGCTACGACTTCAATAAAATTCCTTATGTGCTCCAGTTGAACAAACGCGACCTGCCCAACATCCTGCCGGTAGATATGCTGGCCACTGAACTGCGGAAGAAGAACGAACCCATCGTGGAGGCAGTTGCCTTCCAGGGTGTCGGCGTTTTCGAAACCCTCAAGGAGATCGCCAAGCAGGTTCTCACCGAACTAAAGGCTGGGGCGTAGCCCTGGCCGCCCCCAGGCACCACAACGAACTAGTTGGCTTGCCGCAATGAATTCGTTAGTGGGCGAATCGACAGCGCCGCTGAAAGCTCCGGTTCATGGAGCCCCGGAGGCTCTCGTCCGGGGAGATGCGATTGCGCATCTCGCTGCTCGGTGGACGCGCCCCCCTCGGCGGACGAAGGCGTCCGCCCCTACCAAATGCCAATGGTTTCTCTGCGACCGACTACTAGTTCATGTCGCGCATGGAGCAGGCACCGGGTCCGCGAGGATCGCCGCAGGATCCGCATGCGCCCCTCGGCGACGCCGATGGTGACGAACTTTTTGCCGACACGGCGAACACCGAAAACTGGGACTCTAGTTTATTAGTGTGGCATTTCGGGCATTCGGCCTTTTCTTTGCCGTAGACCAGAGCTTCAAACTGGTGATGGCATTGCTTGCAGATGTACTCGTAAATAGGCATGGGCGGCTCCGGCTCCTATTAGAATCAAATTATGGGGGGTTCGCAAATCATAAAATCGGCTGGGGATGATTCTTTGCGTTCGGCGGATGTTGTTTTCCGCGCGCGCAAGTGGCTGCGCGGGGGACACGTGCAGACGATCGCCAGTTTCCTGCTGCCGCGAAGGATTCATCTGCCGCCCCCGGAAGAACTCCTGATCGAGGTCGCCCCCGGCGTTCAGGTGCGCTGCTGGTGTTACTGGCACAAGGATCGCAGCTCGGCTCTGACTGTGATCGCTGTGCACGGGCTCGAAGGATCGTCGGAGTCGCAGTATATGCTGGGCGTGGCGCGGAACGGGTTGGCCGCGGGAATGAATGTGGTGTTGATGAATCAGCGCAACTGCGGCGGTATGAATCATTGCGCTCCCACCCTCTACAATTCAGGCCTGTCGGGGGATGTGGCCGCTGTGGCGCGCACCATGGTGCAGAATGAAGGCATCTCGCGCTTCGCACTGGTTGGATTCTCCATGGGCGGCAACCTCGTGCTCAAACTCGCCGGCGAGTGGGGCAAAGAGCATCCGTCGGAGTTCCAATGCGTGGCCGCGGTTTGTCCCGCCATGGATCTGGCGGCCTCGGCCGATGCGCTCCACGAACCCGGTAATCGCCTCTATGAGTACTACTTCCTGCTGCAGTTGTTTCGGCGGCTTCGCGCCAAGGCGAAATATTTTCCGGGAAAATTTGATTTGTCTCGGCTGCGGGGTGTTTCGAGCCTGCGCGGGTTTGACGATCGCATCACCGCCTACTACTGCGGGTTCGCCGGCGCTGATGATTACTATGCGCGGGCGGCGGCCGCAAATGTGGTGGATCGCATCGCGGTGCCGGCGCTCATCATTCACGCCGCCAACGATCCCTTCATTCGCATGCTGCCCTCAACCCGGCAACGCATCGCGGGTAATCCCCACATCACCTATATCGAAACCGAAGACGGTGGCCATTGCGCTTTTATGGGAGAGCCGGATGGCGACGGCTACGATGGCCATTGGGCGGAGCGGGAAGTAGTGCAGTTCGTACGGAAAAAATCAAAAGCTTGAACCATAGGGACAGGGAGAGCAACAGCCACATCAAAATCCCCGCCCCTTCGACTACGCTGAGGGCAGGTTCTAACCGCACATCGCGGGTAAAACAGAGCACCGCGCAGGGATTAGGTCACGCTTACAGCTCGTTGTGCGCGAGGTTGTATGCGTTTTTTCCTCCAACCCTTGGTGTGAGTGCGGATGTAGGCTAGCGCGAGCATCGCCAGGAAGATCGTGAGCAGGCCTGCTGAAGCGCCGAGGATTCCTTCTCTGTGTTTCGGCAGAATCGAGACGCGGCCGTAGACAAATTCGATATGGACCCAGTAGACCAGCAGCGATGCCTGGCCTAGCTGAATGAGAGGGCTGAAACCCCATTGGCCAGCACCCCAGCGGCACCAGGCGTAAGTCGCCGTGAGAATCACCAGCAACATGCCCACCCGGATCAGGAAAAACTCCGGGCTGGTGTGCCAGTAATCGAAGACAGGATAGAGCTGGGTCGGCTGGCGGTCGAGCCAGCGCGAGAGTTCGATGAGCACGAATCCTGCGCCAGCCAGAAACAAAAAGACGCGCGCCTGACGGGTGCGCGCCCATTCCGATTGCAGGATGAATCCCACGGCCAGGCCGGCGAAGGCGAATCCCGTCCACGGAAAAATGGGAAACAGCCAGGGCTGCGGCGTGCCCAGATTGTGCACGCCGTTGATGTAAGACTCGAGCGGCCACGGCAGCCACCGCGGACTCCAGGTGGTCCAGAGCAGCGGGGTAAGAACAGAAATCAGGAGCGCGGTGGCGAGAGCTGCCAGAATTAGGCTGAGCCGCCGATGAGTCGTCGCAGCGTTCCCAGGCTCTACTGCCGAAGGCGGCTGCACCCGCTTCCATTTCCTTTCTGCGGTTACGGCCAAGACGAGCCAGCAGACTACTCCCATCAGCATTATCGAAAGTCCGATGGTGTTGAGGATGTCCACGCGAAGCAGGTCGCTTTTCGGAGCCCAGCCCCAGGCCACAACGTACTCCTGCAGACGGAACAATAAGCCGAAGCCGAAGATTTCTGCGCCGCGCCAGATGGTGGTGCGGGCGATCTGCGCCGGAGCAAGACTTTGCCTCAGCAACTTTTCCGTGATCAGCGCGAACGAAATTCCGGCGAGAAACAGGAACAGCGGCGCGGGAAAAGTCCCCAGCAATTGCGAGTCTACGAAGAAACGGCTCTGCCGGGCTGAGCCGCCGAGCCAGGAATCGTAACAGTGGGTCTGAAACATCAGCACGCAGGCCAGGCCGCGCATCCAGTCGATGTAGCCGAGGCGGGATTTTAGGGCTGCGCTGGGCGGCATAGGAGGCGGCTAGGCAGTATACGGCAGAGGCCCGCCAAACTCAGGCCTTTTTGGCTTTATAATGCCTATTACACCGCGACTTATCGGGCTTCACCGGGTTGATTCCTGCTCAGAGCCATCAACTGCTGAATTCTGAAATGTCAACCGCTCGTGAGTTTGGGTGCGCCATACAACCTTCGGTCTACTCCACTTGATCGAAGATGGGATAAGCCGTTATAAGCATAAGACAGAGTAGTGACGCGTTCCGAGGGCAGGGGTGCTTTTTATGTCGAACCACAGGGCCAAAGTCTGTCTGTTGTTCACGACCATTGTAATGTCCAGCCTGAGTTTCGCCGCGCAGCCGGACCGGATTCAGGGCTCGGTATTCGGCGCCCGCCGGGTGGCTTTACCGGGAAATGTTCACCGGCTGGCGCTGCCGAAATTCGACCAGGGGCCAGTGGATCCTGCGATGCCGATGGGAACGATTCTGCTGCAGACTGCCCCCACTGCCGCCCAGCAAACGGCTTTGACCCAACTCCTTGCCCAACAGCAGGACGCGAAATCGTCGAACTACCACAAATGGCTGACCCCGGAACTATGGGCCGATCGCTTTGGACTGAGCGGCAACGACATGGCGCAAATTATGGCGTGGCTGCAAGCGCAGGGATTCACCATGATTCATGCCGCGCGCGGGCGCAATTGGGTCTCGTTCACCGGCACCGCCGCACAGGTACAAAGCGCCTTTGGCACCGAAATCCACCGCTTCAATGTGAACGGCGACATGCACTACGCCAATACCACCGCGCCGCTGGTTCCCGCTGCGCTTTCCGGCATCGTTACCGGGTTTCGCGGTTTGCACGATTTTCGTCCCCGGGCCATGAGCCAGAAACGCATGCGCCCCGCTTATTACGATGCCCACTATAACGCCGACTTTATCGCTCCGGGCGACATCGCCACCCTTTACGACATCACCGCCCTGTACGCCGCAGGAATCGATGGCACCGGACAGAGGCTGGCGGTCATGGGCCAGACTGATATCTACCTCGCCGACCTCAACAATTTCCGCAGCGCCTTCGGCCTTTCTACCCTCAGTTGCACAACCAACTCCAGCAACGTGATTACGTCCTGCAACGACCCGCATTTCAAATACGTGCTGGGTGGGACCGATCCCGGACTCTCCACCCATGGCGACATCGGTGAAGCCGATCTGGATTTGGAATGGTCGGGAGCCGTCGCCCGCGGCGCCCAGCTCATCTACGTGAACACCAACGATACCTTCGCTTCCTTCTATTACGCCATTGACAACAATCTCGCGCCCGTCATCACCCTGAGCTACGGCGAATGCGAATTCGACGACAATTACATTAATTCCCCTTACCCCGGGCAAACTCAATCCAACGAAGCCGAATTGCAGATGGCAAATTCGGAAGGCATAACGTTCTTCAATTCCAGCGGCGACAGCGGCGTAGCCGAATGCGACTACTATGCCACCGTAACCAGCACGAATCTGGCCACCCAAGGCTTGGCCGTCAGCTACCCGGCCAGCAGCCCGGAAGTGACCGGAGTCGGAGGATCGGCAATCCCCTGGGATAATCTCGGTAATCCTACCTACTGGTCCACAACTAACGCGACCGACGGTGGAACCATTCTCAAATACATTCCCGAGCAAGTCTGGAACGACGACTTGGAATTCGACCAATACTGCAGTTCGACTCCCGGCAGTCAATTCTGTTCTCAGGGCGGCACCACCGCGCAGCCGGGGTGGGTAGCCATCATCGACGAGAAGACGGCGCAAGAGGATATCAGCATTTCCTCAAGCGGCGGTGGCGGCAGCAACTGCAACCAGCAGGTTGCGGGCAACTCGGCTTGTGTTTCCAACTCTGGCTTCGCGAAGCCTTCCTGGCAGACGGTAACGGTTTCGGGACAACCCAATGTTCGCCTTACTCCCGATGTTTCATTTTTGGCCTCGCCCAATTTTCCCGGCTACATCTTCTGCACCCCGCTTTCGGAACTCAGTACTAACTCGAGTACAAGCAGCAGTTGCGCCAGCGGAGTGCCGACTGCCATTGACCAGTACAACTCGGTCATCGGGGGAACCTCCGCGTCCGCACCTCTTTTCGCCGGCATCGTGACCTTAATCAACCAGTCCCTGGCAGGAACCTCCTCCTCAACCGGACTGGGGAACATTAACCCTACCCTCTATTCCCTGGCACAGAGCAAGAGCAACGGCGCTTTCAACTCCATCACCACGGGTGACAACAACGTATACTGTCAGGCGAATACTCCCAGTACCCAGCCCTCCGCCCTGCGCTGCCCATCTTCTGGAGTCTTTGGTTACCAGGCTTCCAATGCCGATGCGACAACCGGCTTTAACTTAGTGGCGGGCCTCGGCTCGGTTAATGCAAGCCATCTGGCGATTGCCTTGGCGGGAACGCTTTTCACTCTCACTCCCACGGCCGCGAGTTTCCAGGTCGCGCAAGGATCGTCCGTTGACGCCACTGTAATGCTGGCGACCGGGGCAAACTTCTCCGGCACGGTCACCTTCACCTGCACCGACCCAGCCCCCGCGTCGATCTGCACCGTGCCTCCCAGCACCAACGCCGGGGGGCAAGTCAGCTTCCACATCACCACCTCGCTTCCCACCGCCCAATTGCGGCCACCGTTCGGCCGCGGCACGGGAATTCTCTACGCCTCGCTGTTGCCCGGAATCATTGGGATCGTAGTGGCCGCGGGATCTGGAAAGCGAATGCGCGGCGGAGTGCGGCTGCTCGGATTCATCGCCGCGCTCGCCTTCTCGACGCTCTGGCTGTCCTCCTGCGGCAGCAGCAGTTCCAGTAGCGGCAGTCCGGGCACGACGAAAGGCACGTACACGATCACCGTGAGTGGAACCTCGGGCTCCAGCAGCAACAAGGCAACTTTCACTCTGGTCGTGCAGTAGCCGCCAGCCTGGCGCGGTCTGGGCCTACTTCGGCGTGGGCCCTTGTACCACCTGCACGAAATCCGCCGGGCGAATCCATTTCGCGAAGGCCGCCCGCACTTGCTCCGCTGAGATTGATTTGTAGCGCTCCGCCGCCCGTACTGGCTCATCGAGAGGCAATCCCACCACGGCACGCGCCAGCAACCCGTCTGCTATGCTCGATTCGCTCGATTGCTGCAGCGGGATCTCGCGCAGCAGCATGGCCACGGCCTGCTGCATCTCGCCCGCGCTCGGAGGCGCGGTCTGCATCGCGGTCAGATCCCGTTCGATCAGCGTGCGCGCCTTCGAGACATTCACCGGATCGCAGCCATAGGAGACCGTCAGCTGGGTTCGCGTTCGTCCGGGGAAATCCGCTGGCGTTTCGTCACCACCGACCAGGTAATTCTCCTCAACCGTTACCACCGGCGCCAGATTATTGGGAACGATGACGACCCGCAGCCCGTTGGGGAGCGTGTAACGTTTGACCCCGGCATCGGCGTCTTTGGGAAGGGAAATAGTTTGCGCCGAGCACAAAACAGCGCCCAGCAGCAGCGCCAGCGCGCAACTTTTGCGCCTGGCAAACTCCATAGCGTCCATGCGGAGTCTCCGGATTCAAAATAACAGAACAACATGCGAACTTACTGAGGACCTACTGTGTGGTTTCGATGCAGGAAGCGGTGAAAATGGCCATGCTTTATATCGGAAGCAGCCCGCAAGGCGAGTCGTGCGCTGTGGCGGTCCTCTCTGGGCTCGTGCCATCTCCAGTGGCTTTGTTTTTTCCATCCCATCTGCGAAACTGGCCACTAGCCACTAATCACTCGCCACTCCCATGGGCCGCATTCACGTCCTCTCCGAGACCGTTGCCAACCAGATCGCCGCCGGCGAGGTGGTGGAGCGGCCTGCTTCGGTTGTGAAAGAAATGTTGGAGAACTCGCTCGACGCGGCCGCCACCCGCATCAAGATCAGCGTCGAGGCCGGCGGCAAAAAACTCATCCAGATTACGGACGATGGATGCGGCATGGTGCGCGACGATGCCATGCTGGCCTTCGAGCGCCATGCAACTTCCAAGATCAAAAATGCCGAAGACCTGCTGAGCGTGGCCACCCTCGGGTTTCGTGGTGAGGCCCTGCCTTCGATCGCCTCGGTATCGCGGTTGCGGCTGGAGACGCGCGCACCCGAGGAGCCCTCCGGGACCGTAGTTGAAATTAACGGCGGAAAGATTGCCCGCGTGGAAGAGGCTGGACTGCCGCTGGGGACATCGATTACCGTGCGCGATCTTTTCTTTAACGTTCCCGCACGCAAGAAATTTCTCAAGGCGGAGTCCACCGAACTCTCGCACATCGCATCCCTGGTCACGCATTACGCCCTGGCCCATCCGGATAAGCATTTCGAGTTGCATTCCGCCACCAATGCCATGCTGGTCGCGCCTCCGGTGGGGGGCCTGAGCGAGCGCGTTTACCAGGTGTTCGGCAAAGAAACGTTGGATCAATTGATCCCGCTGGCCGCGCGCCAGCCCTTCGAGAGGGTCGGGCTGCCGCAGCCTCCGCCTTGGCGTCGCCGGACGGAAGAAGATAGCGAGCCGAGAGAGCCAGGCGAGATGCGGATTCACGGCTTCGTTTCCAAGCCCGAGATCCAGAAGCTCAACCGCAACTCGATTTTCCTTTTTGTCAATGGCCGGCTCATTCGCGATCGCCTGCTGCAGCATGCTCTTACCGAGGCTTATCGGAACATCATTCCGCCCACGGTTTTCCCCGTGGTCCTGTTGTTTGTGGAGCTGCCCGCCGCCGAAGTGGACGTGAATGTGCATCCTTCGAAGACCGAGGTGCGCTTCCGCCAGCAGGCGGCGATCCACGATTTTGTGCGCGACTCGGTGCGTGCGGCGCTGATGAAGGCGCGCCCGGTGCCGCAGTTTATGGCAGAGATTCGTGCGCACGCGACCGCCAGCCAGGCCCTTACGCCGGGGACGCCGGCATGGGACGGATCCTCGGCGCTTTCGGCTTCCGCGTCCCGGTTTATTGCGGACGAGCCATCGGGTCTTGCGGGAGCCGGACTGCGGGAGCCAGGAGGCGGCGCGCCGGAGACCCAACCTGCGGGATTTTCTTTGCATGCGCCGCTGCAGCCGCCGATTTCTGCACGGCTGCAGTTCGAGGGCGGCATTGCCGTCGAGGCGAATGCCGCGATCCCCGTCGCTCGCGGATTGGAGTCTGCGCCCCTGGCGCCGGCGTTTGACCTTCCTCGGCTCGAAACCGTCCCCGATCATGGATGCGCTCCGGCCCTGGATGAGGGCGAAGATGAGCCGACGCTTTCATCCCTCGGCACTTTGAAGCCGCTGGGGCAGATCCGCAATTCGTTCATTCTCGCCGTAAACGAAGACGGCCTCTGGATCATCGATCAGCACGTCGCCCACGAGCGCGTTTTGTTCGAGCGCGTGCTGAAGCAACGTGCCGCGCAGAAGGTCGAGAGCCAGCGCCTGCTGATGCCGATCGTGCTCGAACTGTCTCCGGCGCAGCAGGCGGTCTTCTCCGAAATCTCCGAGGAACTGCAGCACAATGGATTCGAGGCCGAGCCGTTCGGCGCGCGCAGCGTGGCCGTGAAAGTCGCGCCCGCAGGCATCGAAGCATCGGCCCTCGAGCGCATGCTGCATGAACTCCTGGACCAGTTCTCGCGCGAAGAGCAGTCGCTGAATCTGGAAAAAATCCGCGCCCGTATCGCGGCGTCCATCGCCTGCCACGCAGCCATCAAGGTCAACATGCCGCTGGCGCAGAACAAGATGGAATGGCTGCTCGCGGAACTAGCCAAAACCGACCACCCCATGTCTTGCCCTCACGGCAGGCCGGTGGTGCTGAGGTATTCTGTGAGGGATATACAGAAGGCGTTTAAGAGAATCTAGCTGAGAGCGATGAGCAAAACCAAGTGGGACGAGGCCATCGCTGACCGCTCATCGCTCATAGCTCACTATGACTGACCTCGAACTTCAACAACTGCGGCGCGAGAAGTGGCGGGTGGATGGCAAGCCCATCCGCACGATCCAGGAGGCGCGCGCGTTTTTGGAGGACACCGGATTTTGCCTGATGTATCCGCGGCGTCCGGCGCTGCCGGTCCCGACTTTTATCGGAGCGTTTGTGGGATCGGACGATCGGTTGCCCGAGTGGCAACATGCGTTCAAGGATCCGCGGGCGGCGGAGGCGACCGAGTTGATGGTGCGTCTGCTGCGCGAGCGTAGCGCGTTTGAGGCCAATCTTTTTGAGGAGAACAACGGATTCCTGGTCGCGGCCTCGGCGTTTCCGTATTTTTATGCGTTGATGGGCGAGCGTAATCCCAAGCTGCCGCCGAAAGCGGGATCGCGATCTCCGTATTCGGCGCTGGCCTGCGATGCGTTTGCGCTGATCCAGCGCGAGGGCGCGCTTTCGAAGCAGAAATTAGTAGAGCGGCTGGGCGGCTCGATTTCGACGGCGGCGCTCGACAAGGCTTTGGGGGAATTGTGGTCGAAGCTGCGCATCACGCGCGTAGATTACAAGGGGAACGAGGGTTCGGTCTGGGATCTGCTGTATCGCTGGGCTCCGGAGGCGGTAAAGGAAGGCGTCGGGCTGTCGGTGCCGGAGGCGCTGTCGGCGCTGGTCTCGAAGTATGTGGACTGTGTGATCGCCATTGAGCAGTCGGAACTGGAAGTATTTTTTGGCAATCTGATCGCGCGCTCGAAGGTGAAAGAGGCGGTGAACGCGCTGCTGGCCGCTCGGGAATTGAGCTTCGTGCACGTGGGCGGAAAGTCGATGCTGCAGATCACTCCGGCGAAAGCAGCGTTTGTGCCCGCCCCGCGCGGCGCGGCTCAGTAGAATTTCCGCAAATATCTCTTGTGTCAGACTCAAAATCTAACTCATATCGCGGGCGTCTCGCGCCCTCGCCCACCGGATTGCTGCATCTTGGCCATGCGCGCACGTTCTGGATTGCCGCGCAGCGGGCGGCCGAGCGCGGCGGCACACTGATCCTGCGCAATGAAGATCTGGATCCGCAGCGCTGCCGGCCGGAGTTTGAGTCGGCCATGATCGAAGATTTACGCTGGCTGGGAATTTCCTGGTCCGAGGGGCCGGATTGCGGCGGGCCGGTGGGGCCGTATGTGCAAAGTGAGCGGCGCGCATGGTATCTGCGAGGCTGGGAGCAGTTGCGGGATGCGGGGATGATTTATCCGTGCACTTGCTCGCGGAAGGATGTGGCCGCCGCGGCGGGAGCGCCGAATGAGTCCGATGATGAACCGATGTATCAGGGAACGTGCCGGCCCGAGTCAGTGCCTGGGGCCGCTCGGCTTCGCCATCGCGGGACGGCCGAGGCGGCCGTCGCCACATGGACTCGGGAATTCGCTAAACCAACTGGAGTGAATTGGCGATTTCGCGTTCCGGACGGGGAGGAAATTTGTTTCGCCGATATGCATCTGGGGCCGCAGCGGATAGTGGCGGGGCGCGACTTCGGAGACTTCATTGTGTGGAGACGCGATGACGTGCCCGCTTACCAGCTTGCCGTGGTCGTCGATGATGCGGCGATGGGAATCACCGAAGTCGTGCGCGGGGCGGATTTGCTGAAGTCTACCGCGCGGCAGATTCTATTATTCAAGGCGCTCGGGCTGCCGATCCCGGATTATTATCACTGCGATCTGGTGCGCGACACGGCGGGAGTGCGGCTGGCCAAAAGGCACGATTCGCTGAGCATTCGCAAGCTGCGCGAGCTGCGGTGGACGCCGGAGCAGGTACGCGAGGCCAATCCGGCGAGGTTCCACTCAGCGACAAAATCGCTCTATCCCCGTGAACGTCCGTAATCTTTGCCCATCGGGAGCGCCGGGATATCTTGTGCTCACGGTGGGTCAATGATTTTCAAGCGCAGCTTCAAAACCGACCGGCGACGCCGCAGACGCCAATTGGTGAACACGTCGGTGAAAGTCTTCACCGAGTCTGTCCGCGTGGATGCTGTCGGCATCAATATCAGCGATGCCGGCATGGGCCTGTTTGCCATCGCACACCTGCCGTTAGCATCGCAAATCCAGCTCGAATTTCTCCTGCCTGAAGGCAGGGAGCCGGTCCGGCTTTCTGGGATTGTGCGCCATCGAGCTCTTTATTTATATGGCATCGAGTTCCTGCCGGATCCCGATCAGAACGCAGGCCTGCGGGCAGATGCCGTGGCAGATCCTTCCCGCGAAGGCTTTCATCCCTAACCAGAGCTCCAGCCACAAGCAAGGTCCTGACTACGTCCGGGTTCTACGCGGAACCTCATTCCCCAGCGTGTACAATCTTTGCTTTGGCGATGAACGATCACACCGGCGAGCAGACCAGTCCCCGCAAACTGATCATTGCGATTGATGGCCCGGCGGGCGCCGGGAAGAGCACCATCGCGTCACGGCTGGCGCGCAAGCTTGGGTACGTGAATCTGGAGAGCGGGGCGATGTACCGGGCGCTGGCGTTCAAAGCGATCAATCATGATATCTCGTTCGATGATGAGGCGGCCTTGGTGAAGCTGGCTGAGGGTTCGCGCATTCAGCTGGAGCCGACCATCGGGGGCAATCGCACACTGCTCGATGGGCACGATGTTTCCAGCCGGATTCGCGAGCGCGATGTCACCGAGGCGGCGTCGCGGGTGTCGGTTCATCCCAAGGTGCGGGAGTGGATGGTGGCGCATCAGCGGGCCATGGGCGCGGGCGGCGGCGTGGTCATGGAAGGCCGTGATATCGGGACCAAAGTCTTTCCTGACGCCGATTTGAAGATCTTTCTCGATGCTGATCCGGTGGTGCGCGAGCAGCGGCGCATGGCGCAGCAAAAGATTAAGGGAGAAGTGGCGGCGAGCGTGGCCGCGGAATTGAGGGAGCGCGACCGCCGCGACCGGACTCGATCGGCGTCACCTCTGGTGGCGGCCGATGATGCAGTGATGATCAACTCGACCGCCATGACCGAGGATGAGGTGCTGAGTCTCGTGGAAAAGCTGGCAGCAGAGAAGCTGTCCCATCGTTAGAGCTGACCCTAGAGCTTTCGAAACCTTGAAACCTGTTTTTCTCAGTTTTCGGTCGGCTCTACTTTTTCTCTTGGCGCAGGCAACGCTTTGCCGGACTTGGCTCCGGGAACTCCGCCCGGCACTCCGCCGGAGACGCCTTCCTTGGGACCGCCATTGGCAGGCGCTTTGCGGATTTCGATGTTGTCGTGCTCGTTGTTGACAACGATATGCGATGACCCGTTGCCTACGCTGCCGTTGGCCGTGGACTCGTGGTCGTTGTTGTTCACCTTCAGTTCGGGAAAATCCGATTGAATTTCGCCGTCGCGGGTGCGGGCATCGAGACGGAATCCAGCCTTATCGGGCAGGCTGAGCTGGATGTCGCCGTTGCGGTTGTCAATCTGCACGTTGCCGACGGTCCGCATCGCCACCTCGACTGCCCCGTTGTCGTCCTGCAGGCGGACATCTCCGGAAACACCGTCCAGCCGAATGTTCTTGGAGCGCGTGTTGAGGTGCAACGGGCCCGTGATTCCCCCCGCGTTCAATTCATCGGAGTCGAGATTGAGAGTGCCGTCGATGCGCGAGAATTCCATATCGGTGCGCGAAGACTTGAAGCTCACCGTCTTCGCGATCCGTTCCAGCTTGACGCTCTCCTGAAATTCGCCGTCCAGTTGAACCGAACCCTTTACGTCGGAGACTGCCAGTTCATTGACCCGGCCTTCCAGGTGAACATCGCCATTGATCTGCAGGACTCGCACCGATCCCTTTTCCTGGCTGATCTTGACGTTGCCGGTAATGTCTTCGACGGTCGTATCGGAGTGCTGGGTGGAGAGGTTGACAGCGGCATCACGGCCGCTGACGTTCACATCGCCGCGGCGGGATTCGATACTGACCGGAACTTTGCGCGGCACCGAGATGTCGAGGTCGTTTTCCACGGGATGATCGCCCGCGCCTTCGGTTTTCGCATCCAGCGTAACCAGCCCGCTAATGGTGCTGATGGCAGGCTTGGTTTCGCCGTTGTACTTGTCGGCGTCGTTCTGATTCTCGGCGGCGACACGTTTGCGGACCACGACGGTGATTTTGCTGTCGTCGGAGGGATGGACGCTGACCGCGCCATGCGCGTCGATGATTTTCAGGCTCGCTCCGGCGGGGAAATCCTGCTGAAGATTGTCGTTGTAGCTGTAGGTGTTGCCCTCGAAGAGGTTGGTGAAATCATTGTCGTCGTCGAAATTAAAGTTGTCGCGCAGGCCGGACCAGTTCACGTGTTCAAGCTGAGTGGCGATAAGGCCAAAGACGACGATCATCACGATGAGGACGACGCCACCGGCGCCAATGCCAGAGGAGCGCGTGCCTTCCCGCTGCGCCTGGTGATGCTCGATCAGCTTGATCACTCCCCAGAGAATCAGCAGCACGGGCCAATAGTTAGCGAACAGGTGAGCCAGCCGGCCGACCGAGAGAATGTGCATCGTGCCAAGCAGGAAGATGGTACCGACGAGGATCAGCACGACCGGTCCGGCGAAGGAACGATGACGGCGCGGCGGCAAAGGAGCAACCGGAGGCGGAGTCATGACTGGGCTAGACATTTTTCACCTCGCCAGAGGAAGAGGGCTCCGACCCCGGTACAACGCCGGGCGCTGGCGGGGGCGGCGCGGCGGGCGGATAAGCGGAGGCCCGGGGAGGCAGCGGGCCAACGTGTCCGGCCGTCGAAGCGTTGCTCTGGATCAGCTTCACGACCCCGATCACCAGCAGGATTGCAGGCCAAGTGCGGCCGAAGCTGATCTGCGAAACGCTGTCGAGCAGGAAAAGCACGCCAAGAGTGACGAGCATGGCTGGGCCCATCAGCCGCCGGGTACGGCAATGCTGGCATTGGCACAAAACCCGGCTGCTGCTGATCAGGCCAAATTGCCTGGCGAACAGCCATACGCCGAGGAAGATCAGAATCAGCGGCCAGAAACGATCCAGACCGAATTCAAAGAGTCCGGCGGTGTGCAGCAGGAAGAGCACGCCCAAGCCGATCAGGATTGCGGCTCCAGCGGGGACCTTGGTGCTTTCGAATTTTTCGCCGGCGCCGAAGGTTGCGGCCAAGCCGAAGGGATCTGGAGCAGGTTCGCCCATCTGAATCGCCTTGGCGCTGCGCACCGCGTCGATGATCTGGTAGATGTAGAAGAAACCAATCGCGACAGAAAGAACGGTGATGACGTACCAGGGCAGGTTGGAGCCGAGGCCGAGAATCAACAACACCATGATCACCAGGTGCGCGAGCCCTTTGGCGTATTGACCGGCATACACGGCCCCCACACCGATGGGAAAAAATCCAGCAAGGATTCCTGCCACTGCCGGATTGGGACCTGAGTTCACTGGGGGACGCGGAGTGGGAAGCCCAGGCGGCACCGCTGCCGTGGTTCCCATGGGCGGATACAGCGATGGCGTGGGCGGGACAAAGCCGGGAGCCGCAACTGTACCCTCCATGCGCGCGGCCAGGCAAGACTCGCAGTAGATCACGCCGCGAACATCGCGGGTGCACTGGTTACAAAGTGGCTTGCCGCAAGTGCGGCAGAACGCCACCGCAGCTGTATCGCTGTGATTGGCGCAGTTCATAGGAACCTCCTGTACGTGGTCACTGACACTACAGGCAGATCCGGATTCGACGAATCAAAGACAGATGGACCCAGCCGAGCGCGAGCCAGAATGAGTTGCTCCCCCGTCTGGCTGTAATTGCGCTCCTGCTTCTGCTCGGGCTGTTGTGTTGTGTCGTTCTTGTGGTCTTTCGGCTTCGGCGCTGGCTCCGCGGGGGCCAGATTGCGCTTGATTCCGCGGAGCGCGGCCTGCAATTCATAAACGGCGCGAGCATTGTCGACGTAGCGCACGACCCGGGCATGCGCATTGTAGTACGCGCGGCGTACCGCCGCCGGGCGCAGGTCGATGGCCTTGATGTCGGACGGCTTGACCCCGGCAACCGTCAGGCCCACCGACAGCGCAAAGAATGCCATGCCAAACGACATGGCAAAGCGCGGCTGGCGGACCGTAGCCCAGACGGGCTCCAGCAACAAAGCTCGCACATGCTCCAGCCAGGAAATATGCGGTTGGTGCTGGGGCGCCGTTGCCCGCAGGCGTTGGGTGTCAACGCCCGTCGTGGATGCCAGGATATTTGCGACCAGGTTGGCTGGAGGTTCAACCTCCGTGAGACCCTTCAGCCAGCTGCGGCCCGCCTCAGCTTCGGCGAGCAGCGGCCCGCACGCCTTGCACGTCTGGGCGTGGGCCTGGAACCGGTCGAGTTGGCTCCCGCTCAGCACGCCATCGAGGGCGTCCGTGAGCAGCACGTCGAACTCGTTGCACTGCATTCCGTTACTGGTGTGGTCTGGCATCACATCACCTGCCTATAGGTACGTTGTAGGAGGCGTGCAAGTTCCGCGCGGCCTCGATTTATTCGCGATTTCACGGTACCCTCCGGAACCTTCAAAACAGCGGCAATTTCACGGTAGTCCATATCCTGTAAGTCCCTTAGAATCACTGCTTCCCGCAGTTCTGGCGAAATTTTAGAAAGGGCCGCATGGACCGTCTCAGAGACCTCCCGGCTGCGCACCCGGGCGTCCGGGGGGGCGGAACGGTCAGGAATTTGCTCACTGAGCGGCTGCGCGTCCTCGTGGTCGGACGCGGTGGTGTCCATGGAGTCGGTCATCCGATCCTGCTTGGTCTTGCGAAAATGGTCCACCAGCAAGTTGCGGGTGATGGTCGTCACCCAGGTGACGAACGCACCCTTGGAGTGGTCGTAGCTCGGAAGGGTGCGGTACATCTTGATGAAAACTTCCTGGGTGAGGTCTTGGGCGTCGTCGGAGGACCCGGCGAAGCGGTAGCAGATGTTGTAGATTCTTCGGTTGTAGGTCTGCACGATTTCCTCCCAGGCAGCGGCATCGCCAGCAATACATCGCCGGACCAGCATCGCAACCACCTGAACGTCTTCCACTTGCGCTCCCCGGAGGATTACGAATTTCTAACCGAGACTTGAGCCTTGCGAGAACGGAGACCGCCAAGACTCACTAGACAATACGTGTTTGTAAGTCTCGCAGTTCGCGAGCTTGCCCAAGCATGAAGTGAAACAGGGAATTGTAGCAGCGAAGCAACAGTCCTACCGTGTCGCCGCGGGCTTGAAGGTGCGGCCAAAGCTTGGCTCGGCGTTCTCTACGGTATTTCTCCGCGAACTCAGCGACTAAAGAAAAAGCTGAATCGCAGAGGACGCTGAGACAGCGGAGCGCGCGCAAAGAACCTTCTATCGGGGGAAGAAGGAGCGTCAAAACGCCCTTCGAACGGGTGGTTATCACGAGATAGCTCTGAACAGGGTTACTTTAGACCAATCCCTTTGCTAACTACCTGAATTACCCTATGCCGACCGGCAATCGGGTAGCATCTACAATTACAAGTAGCTTTTCGTATGAAAACTGGCATCTGAGTGGGCCGACACTCAGGGGCGTTGGTGTGCGCTCGGGCGCAAAAATCCGTGCGTCCAGAAAGGATGTGACGTTCATGAGGAAAACCCTGTTGGAACGCGTTTGCAGATTCAGCGAAGGCCGAGGGTGGTTAGGTTTGCTGCTGATAGTTGCCGTGTTTGCCGGGTTGACAATCCACGCGCAGGCGCAGGATCAGGAGGACCCTCCTGGACGCGTGGCCCGGTTGGGTTACATGGAAGGCTCGGTCTCGTTTCAGCCAGCCGGAGTAGACGACTGGGTGCAGGCGGTTCCGAACCGGCCCATGACCACGGGCGACAAGCTTTGGGCGGATCAGAATTCGCGGGCGGAAGTGCAGTTGGGATCTGCGACGATCGACCTTGGTCCCAACACCGGCATCTCTTTTCTCAATCTTGACGACAACACGACTCAGATCCAGCTGAGCGCCGGCAGCATCAACGTGCGCGTGTGGGATTTAGATGCCAATAACGATTTCGAAATTGACACCGCCAACCAGGCTTTCTCGGTCCAGGCCCCGGGGCGATACCGGCTGGATGCATCCGAGAATGGGGATTACACGGTGGTCACGATCCGCGAAGGACAAGGCGAGTCCATCGGCAACGGGCAGAGCTACACCATGCGCGCTGGGCAGCGCTTCACTTTGAGCGGAACCACGGCATTGAACGCGGAAGTGGACCAGATCGGTCCTCCCGACGACTTCGACAACTGGAGCGACCGGCGGGACGCTCGTTATCAGGATTCTCCTTCGGCGCGCTACTGCGACCGCCGCGTCGTCGGCTTCGAAGATCTCGACAACAATGGCGACTGGAGCTCCACGCCGGAATACGGCGACGCCTGGTTCCCGCGCGTCGATCCGGGATGGGCTCCTTATCACGAAGGACACTGGGCCTGGATTGATCCCTGGGGATGGACCTGGGTGGATAACGAGCCTTGGGGATATGCTCCGTTCCACTACGGACGCTGGGCGAATATCGACGGGCGGTGGGGATGGATTCCCGGGCCCATGCAGGTTCGCCCGGTTTACGCTCCCGCCCTCGTCGCGTTTGTAGGCGTGGGGGCTGTGGCTGGAGGCACGGTGGCGTGGTTCCCACTGGGACCGCGAGAGGTTTACGTGCCCTCCTATCATGTAAGCGAAGCTTATGTAAATCGTGTCAACATCACGAACACCACCGTCAATACCACGGTCGTACGGAACGTCTACAACACCACGATCGTGAACAACAACACCACCGTCAATAACGTCACTTACGTGAACCGGAATGTGCGGGGAGCGGTGACGGCGGTGCCGCAACATGCCTTCGCCACGGCTCAGCCGGTAGCGAGAGCGGCAGTGGCAGTGAATGCACGCCAGCTCTCGAGCGCTCCTATCGGTGTGCGAGCGGCGGTAACGCCGGATCGGCAAGCGGTACTAGGGGCGCATGCGAACACGGCTGGTCACGTAGCAGCGCCTCCGCGAGCCGTCGTCTCGCGTACCGTCATTGCCAAACAGGCGCCGCCCCCACCCGCACCATCGTTTGCGGCCAGACAGCAAGCGCTGGCGCAGCATCCCGGCCAGCCGGTACCGCGGCAAGAATTGGCGAAGCTGAGAGCGGCGACTGCACCCGCCGCGGAACCGCGGGTGAAAGTAGCTCCGCCAGCCAAACCGGCAACGCCAACTCCGGCTCCGAACCGGCCCGGCAACCAGCCGGCGAACGCGCGTCCAGGTGCAAATCCGCCAGCCAACGCTCATCCCGCTCCGTCGAATCAGCCGGGCGCGAATAATCGTCCAGCGCAGCCGAATCCCGCGGGACCACCGCCGCGAAACGAGCGTCCGCAGCCGGGCTATCGTCCGGAGCCAAATGCGACCCAGCCCAACCGGCCAGGGGCGAATCCGGCAACGCCGAGTGCGCGTCCGGAACCGAATCAGCCTGAGACCAATCGTCCCGAGCCCAACAATCGGCCGGAGCAACCGGCTCCGCCGCCGTCACGCAACGAGCGGCCCACGCAACCGGAGTATCGTCCGCAGCCGAATCAGCCTGAGCCAAACCGGCCCGAAGCGAATCGGCCGGAGCCGGCTCCGCCCAGCGAATCGCCGGCCCGCACAGGTCATCCACCGACGGAACCGGCCAACAACCGTTATTCGGAGCAGCCCAACACTCGGCCTTCCGCGCCCCCGCGGAATGAGCCGCCGCGCACACCGGCTCCTGCGCCACAGCGATCGGATCGGCCGCCAGCAGCGGAAAGCAGACCGGCTCCGCAACAACGGCCTCCGGCGAAACCGGCGCCGGAAAAAAAGCCGGAGAAGAAGGATCAGAAGGAAGAGAAGAAGTAGATTTCAGCTGCTGCTCGGCAGTGTTGGCTGCCGTCCTGAAGGGTCACTTCCGAGCAGCCTCCCATTCGGGAGTCAATCGCCGCTCAACCGCGCTGCTTGTGCCATGAGGTAATTGCGTTCCGGCATGCTTGTCGTTCGCGCAGCCGCAGTTCGATAGTGTTTGATGGCGGATTCGTGATCGCCCATTTTTTCAAATAAATGGGCTCGAACGGCATCGAGACGATAGTGACCCGCGATGTGCGGATCGTTGTCGAGAGCCCTGAGCAGCTCGAGTCCTTTGGCCGGGCCGTGCAGCATAGCGGCTGCGATTGCGTGGTTCAGTGTGACCATGGGGCTGGGGGCGACTCGTTTCAGCAACTCATACAACGCCAGGATCTGTGGCCAGTCGGTCTCCTCTACTCTGGCCGCTTCGTCGTGAACCGCGGCAATGGCTGCCTGAAGCTGATACAACCCCACTGATGCTTGCGACAGCGCGGCCGTGAGAAGCTCCGTTCCTTCGCAGATCTCCGCGCGATCCCACAGAGTTCGATCTTGTTTATCCAAAGGAATCAATTCCTCATCCTGACCGGTTCGGGCGGCGCGACGCGCGTCGGTTAAAAGCATCAGCGCCAGAAGTCCTGCGACCTCCGCATTATCGGGGAGTAGCCTTTTCGTGTTGCGAGTCAAGCGGATCGCTTCCCGCGCCAGGTCGAGTCGTTGCAGATGCGGCCCTATGCTGCTGGCATACCCCTCGCTGAAGATGAGATACAGCACATGCAGAACTGCGGGTAACCGTTCCGTTCGCTCGTGCGGAGAAGGCAGGCGGAACGGCACGCCCGAAGCTTTGATGGTTTGCTTCGCGCGGCTGATCCTTTGCGCCATCGTGGCCTCCGGTACCAGAAAGGCATTGGCAATTTCAGCCGTGGTTAAACCGCCAACTGCCCGCAACGTCAGCGCGATGGCCGAGGGCGGAGTCAGTGCGGGATGACAGCACATGAACAACAAAATCAGCGTGTCGTCTGGATCCATGTCGGCCTCGATTTCGAGGATGGGCGGCAAGCTCTCCACATCGGCTGCCACTTCCGTTTCTCTTTCGCGGCGGGCGATTTCGCTGCGCACATGGTCCGTCACCCGGCGGCATGCCACCTGAATCAACCAGCCGCGAGGATTTTCCGGAATGCCTTCCTCCGGCCACTGCGTGAAGGCGGCGATCATCGCCTCCTGAACCGCGTCTTCGGCTGCTGCGAAGTCGTGAAAGCGGCGGGCAACCGTGCCCAGCACCTGCGGCGCCAGTTCTCGCAGCAGATGTTCGGAGGTTGCGTTCCATGGCTTCGTCATTACAGTTTCCGTTACACCATCTCCTGAGGTGGCCCGCTCATGATCGGTCGCAGCTCAATCGGCATGTTCAGCGGCGCGCCCCCCGGTCCCGGCGCAGCCGAGATTCGTGCCGCGATGTCATAGGCCCGCTCCCGGCTGTCGACATCGATAATCCAGAAGCCGGCCAGAAACTCCTTGGATTCGGGAAAGACACCATCCGTGATCGGCCGGCCATCCTTGCCCGCACGCACCACCTTTGCCTGATCCGGAAACGAAAGCCCCTCTGCCGACACCAGTTCGCCACGTTCGTTCAGTTCTTTGTTCAGACCCATCATAAAAGCGATGTGCGCCTGGAGATCCTTCTTGGGCCAGGCCGGCACTCCGTGGCCGGCTTTCATTGTGTTCATCATCAAAATGTATTTCATCGTCTCGCTCCTCTGCCTGGTTTGCGCGATCTTCGCGCTCTCATTCCTAAGTCGGAGCCCGCGCGGGATTCTCGACATCGTGTCATTGCGATTTTGATTCATGACTTGCAAACTGCCGCACTTCAATCGGCATGTTTGTGGGCCTGCCTCCGGGTCCGGGAGCAGTGCAAATCTGCGCTGCTATGGCATAAGCGCGCTCCACCTTGGCAACATCCACGATCCAGTAACCCAACAGAAATTCCTTCGACTCGGGGAAAACCCCGTCCGTAATGGGCATGCCGTTCTTCTCGCCGCGTACGACCTTGGCTTCACCCGGTTGCGCTAAGCCTTGGGTCGCGACAAACTCGCCAGATGCGGTGAGCTCCTTGTTGATGCGGTGAAGCACCGCCATGTGCGCCTCGATATCCTGTTTCGACCAGGCGTGATACCCTTCAACCCCTGCTCTCGTGCCCGACATCAGCAAAATGTATTTCATGTTCTTCGCTCCTGATGGATCAGTTATTTTCGTTGCGGACTGGGCGCTGACTTCTCCTGTTCACTGCCAGCGCCTCTGATCCGTTTTCATCCTGTAGTCGGAGCCGCCCGGCCGTTCTCTACATCCCTTCAAAAAATATTTTCGCCGAAAATCGGCAGCCCGTGTCGATTTCCGAGGTCCAGAATCGACATACCAGTGGAGGCGAGAAATGACCACCGACGAAATGGTAGTGGACGTTAGCCACGACTGGCTCCTGGCCTGCGACGTGCAGCAGGGCTTTATGCAGGGCCCATGGAAAGCCAGCGATGGGTTGGACTACGGCGCCCGCTGTCGTCAGATTCGAGCCCTCGGCGGCGATTGCTACAGTTTCATCCCTCTGAACAGTGAGCAACTGGCATTGGTCCTCGGAGATGCATCGGGCAAGGGTCTGGCTGCGGCACTCATGATCGCCAATGTGCAGTCTTCCCTCCGGACGGCGGCGTTGTTCGCCGGAGATGACTTGGGCACTCTGCTCAAGGCGGTGAATCACCAAACCTACTCTTCCTCGCTGGCCAACCGGTACGCGACCTTGTTCTATGCTGTCTTCGATAACGTGAAACGAACGCTCCGCTACATCAATGCCGGACACAACCCTCCCCTGGTTCTGCGGCGCGATGGTGCGGTGGAATCGCTGGAGACCAGCGGGGCTCCGGTTGGGATGTTCTCGGATTCTGTATATGAAGAAAAAGTCGTCGCGCTTGAGGCTGGAGACTTGGTGATCGCCTATACCGACGGACTCGTGGAAGCGATCAATCAGAACGGGGAGGAATGGGGAGTTCAGGGCCTGTTGAAAACAGCCGGCTATGGAGCGCAACGCTTCCTGAATCCCCGGGATCTCGTCAACTTAATCTTCCATGCCATGGATGACTTCTCCCAAGGGCGCCAGACCGACGATGCCACATTGGCCGTCGTGCGCGTGGTCTAGAGAATTGGGTTGCAGGTATTTTGGAGAATTGGACCAGAATGCTTCTTGAGTGGTCGAAATTGTGGTGCCAAGAAATCGACCGATTACGGGCCATCCGGAACTTAACTCGCCTCTACTCGCTGGTGAAGTAATCCACCGTGACCGGATTTTCGAATAACGAATAGTCCCGCGTGACCACGGTGATGCCGCTTTCGGTGACGAAATAGCGCTGGCGGTCGGCTTCCACGTCGTAGCCGATGCTCGTCCCTTCGGGGATGTGGACATCGCGGTCGAGAATGGCGCGGCGAATGCGGCAGCGGCGACCCACTACAACGTGCGAAAACAAGATGCAGTCATCAACCTCGCAATAAGAGTTCACGCGAACGTCGGGCGAGAGTACCGAGTTGCGGACGATCCCGCCGGAAACGATGGAACCGTTGGACACGATGGAGTCTAGCGCAGTACCGGTTCGCCCTGATTCGGCAAAAACGAACTTCGCCGGCGGATACTGCCGCTGATGAGTGCGGATCGGCCACTCTTCGTCGTAGAGATTGAAAATCGGCGAAACCGAAACGATGTCCATGTTGGCCTCGTAGTAGGACTCGAGCGTCCCCACATCGCGCCAGTACATGGCTTCTTTCTTGTTTTCGTCGACGAAATCGTAGGCATAGACGCGGTAGTCGTCGACCATCCTGGGCAGAATGTCTTTTCCGAAATCGTGGCTCGATTGCGGATTCTCGGCGTCTTTCAGCAAAACTGGAATGAGCACATCGGCGTTAAAGATGTATACGCCCATCGAAACTGCGATCTTCTCCGGATTCAGCGGCGATCGCAGCTTGGTAATTTTCGGCTTCTCCTCGAAACCATTAATGCGGCCGTCTTTGTCGGCGTCCACTATGCCGAATTGGTAGCTCTCTTTGGGATCCATCTGGATCGTCGCCAAAGTGATGTCGGCAGCCGAGTCGCGGTGCTGCCTCATCATCTTGCCGTAATCCATTTTGTAGATGTGGTCGCCGGAGAGAATGAGAACGTGCTTGGGCTGCTCCGAGCCAATGGAATAAATGTTTTGATACACCGCGTCGGCCGTACCTTGATACCACTGGTCGCTCACGCGCCTCATGGGAGGAAGCACCTCAACGAATTCGCCCACTTCCCGAGCCAGGATGTTCCAGCCTTCGCGGATGTGACGATTCAACGAAAGCGCCTTGTACTGGGTGAGGATGTAGACTCGGCGCAGGTCGGAATTCAAACAATTGGAGAGTGTGATGTCGATGATGCGATAGATGCCGCCGAAGGTGACCGCAGGCTTCGCCCGGTCGCGGGTCAGAGGATAAAGCCGTTCGCCGGCGCCGCCTGCCAACAGAACCCCAAGAGTATCTTTCATTCCGTACAGCCTCTCAGACTCCGTGTCCCGAACGAAATCTCATTTTCGCGGCAGATGCGAAAGAAAACAGTAGATGGTAGCACAGGTACCCAAGGTTGCTGGCGCACCCACTGCACTGGCAGCCCATATAATTGCGGAAGACTGCGAACATTCTAACGCCGGGATCGAGACGGAGGAAAAGGGCCGCGATGAGCTGCAAGGGACACGAGAATTCGTTTGTGACGCGCGATGACTCCCGCGAAGACAAAGCGCTGGGGCTTGATCGGGATATCACACGCAGGGATTTTCTGAACTCCTCGCTGCTGGCATCCGGAGGCTTGCTGCTGCAATCGCTCTCGCCGGCGCAGATGCTGGCGCAGCGCGCGCCGACCGCGCCCGGCAGCGCAGTCGACGATTGGACTGGCTACGGCGGCGTCGGTGATTACGCCAATTCCAACGGCAACACGATGGCCGTCCTCGAGGCCGGCCATCAGATCCGCGACGCCGTATTTGAGAATCTTCCCGCCCATGTGATCGATACGGGCGAGACCTACGACTGCGTCGTGGTCGGTGGAGGCATAAGCGGGCTGGCGGCAGCCCTGATTTTTCAGCGAAAGGCGGGCGCTGGCAAAACCTGCCTCGTACTCGACAATCATCCGATCTTCGGAGGAGAAGCCAAGCGCAACGAGTTTCTCGTGGATGGCCGCCGGCTGGTCGCGCATCAGGGCTCGGCGCTATTTCAGGTTAACTATCCCCACAGCTTTATCGAGCGATTCTACGCATCGATTGGCTTGCGGACGCCACGGTTGGAATACCAGAAGTGGGCCGGCCCGGATCCCGAGATTGCGCTGACCACTACTCCATACTTGGCGTCGGCTCCTTACGGTCTGTATTTCGGGGCGAAATTCGGGCAGCCGCAAGGGCTATGGTTGACCGACCCGTGGGGCAAGAAATTGGGGGGCGCACCGATTTCTGCCAAGGCGCGTGAGGAGTGGTTGAAGTCTCAATCCTCCATCCAGCCGGACACGCCCGCGCCACAGTATCGCGGCGATGCCATTTCGCGGAAGCTCGACACCATCACCCTCGAAGACTACCTGATGGAGAAGTACGGCATCAGCCGTGAAACTGTCCGGACGTTTATCGGGCTGGACGAAGGCAGCGCCTTCGGTCTGGGAGCCGACGCGCTTTCCGCCTACACGGCGTATGCTTTCAACGATCTTGGCGGACTAGCGGACAGCGAGCCGCAGATGTTTCCCGACGGCAACAGCGGCATTGCGCGCCTCATCGTGAAGACGATGATTCCGGAAGCGATTGGCGGCCAACATTCGCTGACGGACGTCTGCCGCAACAACATCAACTTCGCCGCGCTCGACCATGACGGAGCAGCGGCTCGAATTCGCCTGGGTTCGACTGCGGTGTGGGTGAAGCACGACGGCCAACCGTCAAAGTCTGAGTCGGTGACAGTGGCTTACACTCGCGGCGATCAGATCTACCGGGTGAAGGCGCGTTCGGTGGTGATGGCAGGTGGCAGTTGGACGACGAAGCACATTGTTCGCGACCTCTCAGACGATCGCAGGGAGGCTTATTCCCAGTTCTACCGCTCGCCCTGCATGTTAGCCAACGTAGCGGTGCGTAACTGGAGATTCCTGTACAAAATGGGAATCTCCGGGTGCCAGTGGTTTGAAGGAGTGGGGAATTACTTCCAGGTTCACAAGCTGGCGCTCTGCGGCGCCGATTCGCCGACCATCGGACCCGACTCTCCAGTCGTGCTCACGATCAAAGTTCTTTACTCCCACCCCGGACTCACCGCCGAGCAACAGGGCCATCTGGGCCGCGCCGAAATGATGGGGACGCCCTTCCGTGAGTACGAGCGGCAGATACGCCAGCAGCTCAGCGACATGTTCGCGCGATCCGGCTTCGACTCATCCCGCGACGTTGCCGGAATCATCCTTAACCGCTGGGGACACGCCTATGCCAGCCCCGCGCCTGGTTTCTATTTTGGCAAAGACGGCAAACCCGCGCCCGGGGAAGTCTTGCGGACGGCTCCCTTTGGAAGAATTGCGTTCGCAAATGTCGACTTGGGCGGAATGCCCGATCACAAATCGTCGATTATCGAGGCAGACCGGGCAGTGGGGCAGTTGCTGGACCAGGTCCTGACCTAGCCGGTTACTTATCCTTTTTCTCTTCGTCGATCTTGATGCGGAGGGATTTGAGGAATTTGAGATCCTGGTCGCTGATTTTCAATTCAGGATTGCTCGACATGGTGGTGACGAGGGAAGTCTTGTCCGGCGTTTTTTCTCCCTGCTTGCTCACACCGATCGTGGCTTCGAGGACCAGGAAGATGTCGTAGCCGCCTTCTTTGATTCGGGAGACGACCTCCGAGATCTGCTCGGAGTCGGAAAGAGATTCGTTAATAGCGTCGCCGAGCTCTTTCATCAGTTGCTTGAGTTGTGGATCCACCAGGTCCCCCTAAAAAACCAACATTACCACGATCTGCGATCGAGCGCGAATGGGGCGAGCGTCAAAAATATGCCGCCTGAATGCGGGATTTCGGTTCGATGAGCCACTCCTTTAGATGCCCCCCGCTAAGGAACGGTTCGCTACGACTCAGAGTCGCGCCATTGTAGCGCCGCAGGCTGTTAAAATCGAGATCGTGAGCAAAGTCTCCACCTGGCGGAAAGCGGGAGTGGTGGCGCGAATCGCCGGCCAGCAGGCGGGGCGCAGCCGCGCGTTCAATGCCTTCAAGAGCGCGACCCGCGCCACAGCCCGGTCCTTCGGGCGCGTGCTGCATCAACTCTGGCTGGAAGTGACCGGAGTTCTCTTTCTGGTGATGGCGCTCAGTCTCGCGGGCGCGGCGGTGAAAGAGTATGAAAGGTACCATGCGGGCCAGGTCGGCCCCGGGCGGGCGGCGGCCGCAGCCTGCTTTGCCGTAGCTTTTACCTGGTTCGGAGTGAGCTCGTTCTGGAGAGTTAAAAGAAAAAGCCAGCGCTCCTGAATCTGGTCCTTAGCGTCGTGCGTTGGGCACGGTTAGGAAGTAATTCATGGCCTCAAAGCTGAAGGTCCCGGAAGCCGAGGTTGAAACCTCTTCCCACATTGCGGTAAGGCCGCTCTACACGCCCGCCGATCTCAAAGGCTCCGATTACGAAAGCGAGCTTGGATATCCCGGAGAATATCCCTTCACCCGTGGTGTGCAGGCCACGATGTATCGCGGCCGGCTCTGGACCATGCGCCAGTACGCCGGCATGGGCGATGCCGAGGAATCGAACAAGCGCTACAAATATTTACTCGCCAACGGGACCACTGGACTCTCCGTAGCTTTCGATCTCCCCACGCAGATCGGCATGGATTCCGACCATGCGCTGGCCGCAGGGGAAGTGGGAAAAGTGGGCGTGGCGATCGATTCCATCGAGGACATGCAGCGATTGTTCGACGGTATCGAGCTCACGAAAATTTCGACCTCGATGACGATCAACGCGACCGCATCGATCTTGCTGGCGCTGTACGTGGCTGTGGCGCGGCGACAGGGCGGAGACATTTGCAAACTTTCGGGCACGGTGCAGAACGATGTGCTGAAGGAGTACATCGCCCGCGGAACATATATCTATCCGCCGCAGCAGGCCATGCGCGTGATCACCGACATGTTTGCCTGGACGAATGACAACGTTCCCGACTGGAATACGATTTCGATCTCGGGCTACCACATGCGCGAGGCGGGCTCGACCGCCGTGCAGGAAGTGGCGTTTACGCTGGGCAATGGCATGGCCTATGTGGAAGCCGCGATCAAGGCCGGGCTCGAAGTGGACAAGTTCGCACCGCGGCTTTCCTTCTTCTTTAACGCGCACAGCAATTTTTTCGAGGAGGTCGCGAAGTTTCGGGCGGCCCGGCGCATGTGGGCGCGCATCATGCGCGAGCATTTCAAGGCCAGGAATCCGCGGTCATGGATGCTGCGTTTTCATACTCAGACTGCCGGCTCGACTCTGACCGCGCAGCAGCCCGAGAACAATATCGTGCGCACGGCCATTCAGGCGATGGCGGCCGTGCTGGGAGGAACGCAATCGCTGCACACCAATTCGTACGACGAGGCGCTGGCTTTGCCCACCGAGCAGGCGGCGCGCATCGCCCTGCGCACTCAGCAGATCATCGCTTACGAATCGGGTACTCCGCAGACCATCGACCCGCTGGCCGGATCGTATTATCTCGAGTCGCTCACGAATGAAATTGAGACCCGGGCGGCGGAGTATCTGGGCAAGATCGAAGTGCTGGGGGGAATGCTGAAGGCGATCGAGCGCGGCTTCGTGCAGCAGGAAATTCAGAATGCCGCCTACGAATATCAACGACGCGTCGATAACGAAGAAGCCCTTGTGGTTGGAGTGAACCGGTTTGAAGTGGAAGAGGAAAACCCGATTCCGATTCAGCGCATCGATCCCGCGCTGGAGGCGAAGCAGATCGAGCGGGTGCGGGTGCTGCGAGCCAAACGCGATGCCGGGCCGTGGAAAGCGGCTCTGGCTGCGGTCGAGGAGGCCGCTCGCTCAGGGACCAATCTCATGCCCCACATCCTGACTGCGGTCGAGGCTTATGCCACGGTCGGTGAAATTTCCGATGCCATGCGGCGGGTGTTTGGGGAGTACAAGGAAGCGGTGATTATCTGACCGCCTACGTCGCCTGGCGGTGACGGACAGCCCAGGGCGGCTGTTCCCACATGCTTTCAAATGTTTCGATTTATGCGGGTTGCGATTGCATTTCTGCTACGGCCTGCTCCAGGTGCGCTAGGGTTTCTTCGATGGTGAGGGAATACATTTCGCGGCCCAGGCCTTCGCCCGATTCCAGGGCTGATTTCAAATAGTGGCCGGCAATTTCAACCGCCAGCGAGTCGGTAATCATCGTGCCGGTGCGCTTGTGATATTCCACCCAGGCCGGATGCGGCAGCGCGACCCAGACGCCGCGCCCGGCCACGAGAAATTTGTAATCCACGGCATCGGCATGGCGGGTTGCGATGGCCACAATCTGGCACTGATACACGCAGTGCACCGGTTTCTTCGTCCAGCGGTCCTTCGCGGTGAAGTTTTCAAACATGAGTAAAACTATAGCGGAGCGGCGGCAAGACGGGCAAATTCAGGAAACCACGAAAATCTTTACCACGAAGGACACGAAGTTACGCGAAGGAAAATCACGAGCGAGGTCCTTCGTAGTACTTCGTGCCCTTCGCGGTAATTTCCAAGCTGTCCTCCTTGACCTGTGTAATGTGCGCTGCTATACATCTCAATTCGTGAGGGGGACTTTCAATGTTCAAACGAGCCGTGATCTGCATGCTCTTTCTTTCGGTTGGCCTGGCACGTGCCGGGACCGATAAGAAAGCTGCTGCCAAACCCGTGGGCGAGCGCTTTGAGATTTGGTTTCCCAAAGAGATGAGCGCTGGCCCGCTCGACGGCCATGTCTTGTTGCTGATCTCGAACAACAACGAGAAAGAGCCACGGTTTCAGATCAGCTTCATGGTGGCAAAATCGCAGCAGGCCTTTGGCGTGGACGTCGACGCTTTGCAGCCCGGCGCGCCCGCGGTCATCGACGCCTCGACCGTGGGATATCCCGCCGAGAGTCTGAACGACCTCCCCGCGGGCGATTACTGGGTGCAGGGTCTGCTCAACATCTACGAGACATTTCATCTGGGCAACGGCCGCACTCTCAAACTGCCTCCCGACAAGGGCGAGGGCCAGCACTGGCAGGTGAAGCCGGGCAACCTTTACAGCAAGCCGGTGAAGATGCACCTCGATCCCAAATCGCCGCAAACCGTGCGCATCTCGCTGACCGAAAAAATCCCTGCCATCGAAGATGAAGCCAAGGCCGTTGATTCGGTAGACGGATGGGATGGCTCCAACGACGACCACGTCGTGCGTGACAACAAGTGGGTGAAACACATCCATATCCAAAGCGATCTGCTGACGAAATTCTGGGGCCGGCCGACTTATCTCGGAGCAGTGGTGCTGCTGCCCGATGGATGGGAAGAACATCCCGATGCGCATTACCCGTTGATTGTCGAGCAGGACCACTTTCATCGCGGGCTTCCGGGCGTGATTTCGTTTCGCACCGAGCCGCCGAGCAAAGATCTGAAAGGCGGCGAGTTGTGGCAGGCGCAGAGCGGTTACAAGCTGTATCAGGACTGGACTGCCGGCCGCCTGCCGCGCGTCATCGTGCTCACGATTCAGCATGCCACGCCTTACTTCGACGACTCGTACGCGGTGAACTCCGCCAACGTCGGGCCCTATGGCGATGCCATCACGCAGGAGCTGATTCCGTACGTCGAAAAACAATATCGCGCGATCGGCCAGGGATGGGCGCGGGCGGTCTACGGCGGCTCTACCGGAGGATGGGAGAGCCTGGCATCGCAGGTTTTCTATCCCGATTTCTACAATGGAGCCTGGGTGTTCTGCCCGGATGTGGTGGACTTCCGCGCATACATGACCATGAACCTTTACGAAGACAACAACGCGTTCTGGATCGACGGCATTTATGGCAATGTGCCGCGGCCCTCGGTGCGCCAGCCCGATGGCCTGGTGCTGGCCACGATGGAGCAGATGAACAGGTATGAATACGTCTTCGGGACCCACAGCCGCTCCGGCGAGCAACTGGACACGTGGCAGGCGGTCTTCAGTTCGGTGGGAGAAGACGGATATCCCAAGCCCGTCTTCAACAAGCGCACCGGGCAGATCGATCATGAGGTCGCGAAATACTGGAAGGAGCACTACGACCTGAGCGCGATCATGCAGCGGGACTGGAAAACTTTAGGCCCGAAGCTGGCAGGCAAGCTGCATCTGTACGTCGGCGACGCGGACACGTTCTACCTGGACCGCGCCGTTCACCTGCTCAAAGATTTCATGGACACGACCACCGATCCTTATTACCGCGGCAGCTTCCAGTTTGGCGAGCGCAAGCCGCATTGCTATCCGGGAGAGTACGATCCTGCCGTGGGCTTGAACCAGCACTACTGGCCGGAGATGGTGAAGCACATGGAAGAGACCGCGCCGGCAGGTGCGGATCTGAAGAG
>DASYYT010000215.1:0-10593 GCA_035949755.1 Candidatus Sulfotelmatobacter sp. | reverse complement strand
CCTCCGCCGACTCCAATGCAGAGAACGTGGTTGTCGTCCCCGCCGACTGGAGTGCGGTTCACAAACAGCCAGCCTGCGGCATAGACGAGAATGATCGTCAGGACGCCGAGCAGGTATCCGCTGGGCGCGAGCTTCCTGATCACAATGAAAAGAAGAAACCAGACCAGCAGCCAGAGCGACAGGAAGAATCCGATGGCGCGGCCCTCACTGACGCCCTGGCGCATGGCATCGGGTCCAAGGTAGAACTGCCCCCAATACCAGAAGCCGAAAAAGACGGTCAGCAGCGCGCTCCAGCGGAACCAGTTCAGGGCGGGCAGCGTCAGGTTCTGAAGGATTTTAGGTTTTGCCGCGGCGTCCACTTGCTTCATGAACGGAACGTTGATCAGGTTGAAAAAATAGAGCAGGCCGACCCACAGGATGCCCGCAATAAAGTGGAACCAGCGCAGAATAAGCTGGCTGGCTTCTCCGCCAGTAATCGTGGGAGCGACAAACAGGGCTGCGGCGTCAACGAAGTGATGCATTCGATTCTCCTCCGGCGTCCTCGGATGATAGGCTCTGCCGTCGTCGAGCAGCTTGGACAGCCGTTCGGCGAAAGACAGGCAAGACTAGAAATCTGAAGGGGAAAGATACTTGCGAAGGCTGGGATGAACCCGTGGCTCCGCGAGTCGAGGAAAGTCTGCGCTTCGGCGCGTGCTGCTGTCAACAAATAACGATTGTGAGGTAACTTCCCGGTTGAAAAGCGCGGCGGATCGCCGTATCGTACTGACATCTGCCGCCGCAGCGCTTCTGCGTAGAAAGAGAGCGTTGCCGGCGAGGTTTGTCCCCCCTTGTTCCTGTGGCAGCGGGAAGGCTTCCAGGAACATGCTGTGGATTTGAGCCGGTCCAAGAGCGCTTGTGGGCCGGCAGTTGGAAAGTTCGCAGTTCACAACCAAGGAGATCGGCTATGGACAGCAATAAGCCGGCGCAGAACATCCAGGATTCCTTCCTTAATACGGCCCGCAAAGAGCGAGCAAGCATCACCATTTATCTGCTCAGCGGGGTGAAATTGACGGGCCGCATCCGCTCCTTCGACAAGTACTCCGTGGTGCTGGAAGCGAACGGTCAGGAGCAACTCATCTTCAAGCATGCCATCTCGACTGTGGTGATGGGACGAGTGGCGTCGACGCATGTGTCCTCGGCGCATCCGGAGAAGGTGGCCGCGCCGTCAGCGCCGCCGACAGTGGCGGCGAGTGCCTCAGGGACCGAAGGGTAAAGACAGGCTTTTCGGCTTGGGAAGTTCTCATCGCAAGAAATCCCGCGACAGGGCGCGTGCCGACGGACGTGTGTCCCTCGGAATCAGCACTGGGGAACTGGAGCGCGAACGCGCATTCCTGGTGGGCCTTGATGTGCGCAGCCGGCGCGCCCAGGGCAGGGTTACGGCGCAGGCTGCGGCGGCGCGCGACGCGGCGCAGAATGTGGCATCACCGACGGCGCGACAGGATGGGTCAGCTGGGGCGCCCAGGACCAATGGCAAGCCGACCATTCCCGAGTTTGACGCAGACGAGTCGCTGGCCGAACTTCGAACCCTAGCCGACAGTGCGGGCGCGCAAGTTGTGGGCGCAATCCTGCAGCGCCGGGAGCGGCCCGATCCGGCAACACTGATCGGCGCAGGCAAGCTGGAAGAAATCGCGGGGGCGGCCGCGTCGGTCAATGCCGACGTTCTCTTGTTCGATCACGACCTCAGCCCATCCCAGCAGCGCAATGTCGAAAAGATTATTCAGCGCCGGGTAATCGACCGCACCCAGTTGATTCTCGATATTTTTGCGCGGCACGCGCGCACCCGCGAAGGCCAGCTGCAGGTCGAACTGGCGCAGCTCCATTACATGATGCCGCGGCTGGCTGGGCACGGTGTGGAGATGTCGCAGCTCGGCGGCGGCATTGGGACGCGCGGTCCGGGTGAAACCAAGCTGGAGACCGACCGGCGAAAAATCGCGCGCCGGGTCCGGCATTTGGAGCAACAACTGGAGAATGTGCGGCGCATTCGCGCGCAACAGCGGCAGCGGCGCGAGTCGGCTCCGGTGGCCACGGTGGCGCTGGTCGGTTATACGAATGCCGGAAAATCGACGCTGTTCAACGCGCTGACGCGCGCCGGAGTTTTATCGTCGCCGAAAATGTTCGCCACGCTGGATCCGACCATTCGCGGCGTGGATCTGCCCTCCAAGCGCAAAGTCCTGCTGTCGGACACGGTGGGATTCATCCGCAATCTGCCGCACACGCTGGTGTCGGCGTTTCGCGCGACGCTCGAAGAGGTGCAGCGGGCATCGCTGATTCTGCATGTTTCGGACGCAAGCAGCCGGCTTTCGGCGGAGCAGGATGCGCAAGTCGAGATCGTATTGAAAGAACTGGACGCCGAGAAGAAGCCGCGGCTGCGGGTGATGAACAAGATCGACTTGCTGGATGAAGAGGTCGCACAATCGCTGCAGGCCGATGCTGTCCGCCTGGGGTCGGACACAGTGTACGTCTCTGCCATCGAGGGCACGGGCGTCGAGAGGTTGCTGGAACGCATCGACCAGATGATCGAAGAAGATCAGGTAAGCCGCGTGCATCTTCGTGTGCCCCAGAAGGAAGGAAAGATGCTGGCGCTGCTGGAAGCGCGGGCGCGGATTTATTCGCGAAAATATCAGGACGGCGCGGTGGAGTTAGAGGTGGAGGCGCCGGAATCGGTGGTGAGAAGAGTAAGGGCCTTCGTCACAGCGACTTGACAAATGACGTCGAATATGTATATTACCTATAGCTGCTAGCTACACCGGCAGCATATTTTAGAAATAAAAGGAACATAGAATGAATAGAAGTGAAGAAGCCACAATCGCCGATCTGGCATCCGAAATTCAGCAGTGTTTGGCTGGCCCTCTGCGGGAGAAGTTTGGTTACGAGCCTCAAGTCGTCCTGGTCGACGATGCCCCCAACAAGATCAGAAGAAAAAGAAAAGATGCGTCTGCCGAGCGCTGGTCTGCAGAACGCGGTGACCAGATTCTCATTCGCTTCACGCCTCCTGAGCCATCAGCGGCAAAGGGAACTATTTCCGAACCGCCATCAACTGGACCATCAACTCCGGGGGGGGGCAAAGTTAAGGACGACAATGCCACGGTAGCGCTGATCCAAGCGCTTAATCGCGCCGAACATCGGAGAGGCTTCGATTTTGTGTCGTTGAAGTGGTTCCGTGACACGGCCCTTCCGGCGGAACCTTTTGAATGGGCGCAGTCGGACCATTCAAGACGCCAGGTGCTCGCCGATGCGATTGAAAAGCGGCTCATCTTGACGAATAAGGTGCCGAACCCAAGATCTCCCTTTCCAGTGACTGCCATTCGGCTTAACCATTCCGTGCCTGAAGTGATTAATGTCATCGGTCAAAAGGACGACACGGACTTCGATTTTCATCCCGTTGAGATCCTCGGGGAGCCGTTGTCGGCGACCGTTATTCGAGAGAGGCGTCAATAATTGGCGCTTTATTACCTAGACACCAGCGCTCTCGTCAAACTCTACGTACGCGAACCTGGCACAGAGCGCATGCTGCAATTAGCGAATCGCACGGCTAGCAACCAACTAGCCGTGCTGGCCTTGGCTCCGGTGGAAATATGGTCGGCTGTGCGCCGTCGGGAGCGCGCGAGTGAAATCAGCCGTGCGACCGCGGATCACCTGCTGGCTAGCTTTCAGCGGCATATGGAGAGTAGGTTTCTGAGACAGCCCGTTACCGATGCGATCCTGGATGAGTCATGCAATTTAATTGATAAGCACGCGCTGACTGCCTTTGATGCGATTCAGTTAGCGGGGTATTTTGCCCTGAGGACTGCCAGCGGCAAAAACATTCCAGTTTTTGTTTCGGCGGACCGCGAACTGATCCGCGCTGCCGAGGCGGAAGCCGTGCTGGTGATGGACCCATCGTTTACTTGAGAAGTGGAGACGAGCTCAAAGTGATCTGGCCGTCCAACGCCCGCGGGAAGATTTTCTTTCTTCACAGTGCCGCGCCATAATGCAGTTTGCGTTTTGCTATGAATTTTAGGCGAACGAAACGGCTCAGTTCTGACTGCTCTGTCCCCGGTTCCTCTACTTCTTCGGCTTAGCTGTAGGCGGCAACAAACCGCTCAATCGCAAATACATTGCCTCGGCGCCGTAATGATCGGACCAGGAGCTGGCCAGGATGATCAAAGCCGCGGCTCGCGTGCCCTTGTGCCCGCCGAATAACTCGACTGGATCGGCCAGTTTTGCATCATCGACTTTGTCGAGCGCGCTCGTGCAGAAATCGAAGCTCGCCTTCAGGCCGGCGACCAGCTTGTCTTTTCCATCCGACTCTTTCAGCGGCACGGGCGGCTTGGGCTCAGGGATCTCTCCAATTTTCGAGCACAGCGTATTGTTAGTGCCGAGAATGTGCAGCACCAGATCGCCGAACGGCATCTGCTGTTCGGTCGGCTTGTACGCATACTTGTCCGCAGGCATTTCTTCGGCAGCAGCTACGATGTTCTTGGCTTGGCGCGGCAACATCTCCTTCACCGCCGAGGTGACCGGATTTTTCTCTTGAGCGAAAACCGCGGTGGCTGCGCAAATCAGGAAAACACAAAGTAAGCGTTTCATAAGTTCCTTCCTCGCTGTTCGTGCCCATTTTACTCGCAGGGCTGCCCGCGTGCGAAGCCCTTATAGCGGATATAGGAGAGCCGCGACGGAGTCGTTCATGGCACAATGGCGCATGTCCCGGGAAAATTCGATTCCACCCTTCCTGTACGGAACCGCATGGAAAGAAGATCGCACGGCGGCGTTGACCGAGTTGGCGCTGCGCGCCGGTTTTCGTGGAGTTGACACCGCCAACCAGCGCCGGCATTACTTCGAAGCTGGGGTTGGTGAAGGCCTGGCCGCGGTGTATGAGGCGGGGGTCGTGAGTCGCGACGATTTATTCCTGCAGACGAAATTCACGTATCCGCGCGGGCAGGATCACCGCTTGCCCTACGATCCCGCGGCGACTCTTGGCGTCCAGGTGGCTCAGTCGCTGGCCAGTTCGCTGCAGCATCTGGGCACCGATCATGTGGACAGCTTCGTGCTGCATGGGCCTTCATCAGGCGAATGGGGCGACGCCGATGCGGAAGTCTGGGATGCGATGCGAAAGGAGCGCGACGCTGGCCGCACGCGGTTGCTGGGGGTCAGCAACGTTTCCCTGCAGCATCTGGAGCAGATGGAGGCAACTAGCGCGGAACTTCCCGCGCTGGTTCAGAATCGCTGCTTCGCCCGCTTCGGGTGGGATCGCGAAGTGCGCTCGTTCTGCCGGGAGCGCAACATCATTTATCAGGGATTCTCGCTGCTTACCGCAAATCCCGAGGTCCTGCGGCATCGTCCGTTTGCCGATTTCGCCGCGAGCGTGCACGCAACCCCCGCGCAGGTCGTATTCAGTTTCGCGCGAGCCGTTGGAATCGTTCCGCTCACCGGCACTTCCAATGCCGAGCACATGCGCGAAGATCTTGCCAGCCTGGAGTTGAAGCTGGCTCCCGACGTCGTGCGCGCGATTGAGTCAATCGCGGGCTGAAGCGCCGCTATTTCAGCGCCGGCCTCAGCGTTGCTCCCTGCTTTTCGCGGCGCATCTGCGCGGCCAATTCCCTGATTTCCGTCAAGTCGCGCTGCATTTCGCTCCAGCCATACCACAGCGCGTAGTCGGGACTCGCGTGGAACGTGCCTTGGAAGGTCCGCATGCGGTGCCCAAGATACATGACGAAAAGTTTTTGCTCGATCACCGTGGGCGCGTCATGGAACGTGAGCAGGTTAGGAAAGGGATACGCATAGTTCGCCGGTTTGGGCAGCACCTCATCCTTATAGAGGTCGGCGACGATGTGAATGGCCTCGGCCATCAGGTGATCGGCATTTTTGATCATGCCGTCGCCTTGTTGCAGTTGCTGCCTGGCGAAGTTCACCGAATGGCACTGGTTGCAGGTCTTGATCATCTTGTCGCGCTCGCGCTGCCAGTCTTCCTGAGTGAGGCGAGCCAGGTCGGCGGCTTTGACCACATCGACAAGTTTGGTCGGCTGTCCTTGCGGGTCGAGCACGCCCAGAGCCTGAAGGACCGTGGCGCGATCGGCCGCCCACTGTTTGTCTTCGGGCAGCGGCAGGCGGACGGCGAGAAATCCCCAGGCCGTGCGCACCTCGTGATTGCCGTCCTGCATGTGGCAGGTCTGGCAGGTCGGAGCCGCGGCGTCGGCGGGCAGCACGTGCTTCTGCTTGAGTTCAACTCTCACGCCGTGCTTCGAAGCGGAATACATCTCCCATTGAGGATGATCGAAGCCCATGTGGCAGGTCTCGCAAGCCTGGGGCTGGCGGGCTTCTTCGACCGAGAAAGTGTGGCGGGTGTGGCAGGCGTCACATTGTGCTGCTCCAAACTCGGCGCCGGAACTGTTCTGGCGCAGTTCGGCGATTTCGGCAACGCTCTTGTCTCCGATCTTGTGGCAGCCGCCGCAACCCTTCTCGCCCTCGATCATGGCCATAGGCTGCCAGTGAATGGTCGGCATCGCCTTCATGGACGCCCATGCCAGGGCGTGTTTGCCCTTCTCGAACTGAGCGACTTGTGTCTCGTGGCACTGGGCGCAGGTCTCCGGCGTGGGAATCTTCGCTTTTGCCGCGTCGGTGGCAGATGTGTGCTGATCGCCGTGACAGACGATGCAGCTGATTTCGGCGCCGCTGTGCTTGCTGAGCTTCCAGTCAGAGACGATGTTAGGAGTGACCTTGCTGTGGCAGTCGACGCACTGAGCGGGAGCGGCGGTCTGGGCCTTCAGGAAGCCTGGTGCGAACAGCAAAGGAGTGAGGCAGAGGATGGCAAGAAATCGCAGGGCAGAAGAAGACGATAGAGTGTGCACGCGCGCCTCCTGAACCCTGCAATTGTCGATGCAGGAGGCAAGGGTTGGCTGTGACCCCTGTCACAGCCGGATGTTCGACTTTCTAGCCCAGCGATCCCAGCCCCGACGTTATGAGCTTGTAGGCGATGTACCAGGCGGCAACGATGGTAATCGCGGTCGAGCGCTTGACCTTGCTGGTGCAGGAGAATCCGATGCCAATCAGGATAATCGTCCAGATATTGATCAGGTCGACCGAGGACGCCAAGCCGCGCAGGAATTTACCCGTAGTTTCCGGGTCAAGGTAGTAGGCGAGATTGGTCCCAACCGGGTTGTTGATGTCGAAGGCCTCGGGATTCGCTCCTGCAAACAGGGCAATGGTCCCGAGGATTGCTCCGATGATCCCCGGTAGCGAAGCGTACATGATGATGGCATAGGCTTGGCCGAATGAGGTTTCGGCGGCCGCTCCCACCTTGAAGGTTGCCCACAGCGCCACGGTCGAGATCAGGAAATAAAAAAGAATCAGCCCCGGGCTGGCGTAGGCGAAGAACCCGATGATCTTGGTCGAGAGTTGCAACTGCTTCTGCTGTTGCTCGACCGGCAGCTTGTCAAACTGATCGGCGCGCTTGGAGTGCTCAATCTGATTCCTGCTGACTTGCTCGAAGCCAACCTGTCTTCCGATGGAGTAGATGAACAGCAGCGAAAAGATTGAGATCACAATCCATGGTCCCCACCAACTGGCACGGCGGCGGAGATCGGTAAACGTCTTCGAGGGTGCGACGAATGTATTGATGATGCGGGCGCCTTCCGACATTGGCGGCGCCGCGGCAGTGGCAGCGGGAGTGGGCGAAACGGGAGGGAGCGGAGCGACTGCCATGATGCCTCCTGACGGCGATTCGACGGAATTCTAGCCGTCAATGCAACTTCAGGCAAGGGTTCTGATCACAACCCGCGGCCGTTGCTGAAATTTTGGATTACCGCTTAGCGCACCGATAAGATGGTGCTCATGACGTACGTGACGCCGCTTGCCATGGCGGTGCTGGCGGTTGAACTCGCGCCTGCCGCGGCGTTTGGATTCGCCAGCGACCGCATGGCGCGAACCATCGCGAAGTGGCCGGCCGGGTTGCGCTTTGGCATGCCCTCATTGTGCGCTGTGCCGTACCTGATCCTCTCAGTTTCATGGCATCAGTTTCGCTGGCCGTGGTTAGCCCTCTATGTCTTCCTGCCCGTGTTAATGGCGTGGCTGCTGGCACAAGCGGCGGCGGCCGATCCCGAGCAACGCGGCAACTGGAGGGACGCGCTCATCCTGCTCGCTCTGGGACTATCGGTGGATTTGCGCTGGTTCGACTCCGCCTGGCCGGCGGGAATGCGCGGCTTAGGCAACCTGTTGCTGGTGGACGCTGGTCTGTACTCGTTTCTTGGCATTCGGCAATTAACCGGGACCGGATTCGACTTCCACCTGCGCTGGAGCGACTGGAAGACCGGCTTGCGTGAACTGCTATTCTTCGCGCCGCTGGTAGTCGCAGGTGGGCTGGTTTTGGGATTCATTCATCCCCATGCGAACCTCCCGGCCATCGGCAAGGCTCTGCTGACGTGGGCAGGCATTCTTGTTTTTGTCGCCGTGCCGGAAGAACTGTTCTTTCGCGCCTGGGTGCAGAATCTGCTGGAGCGTCGAGTGGGCCGCGCCGCGGCCCTGGTGACCGCATCTGTACTGTTCGGCCTATCGCATTTCAATAAACGCTCCGCGCACTTCAACTGGCGATACGTTGTGCTGGCCACAATTGCGGGAATCTTCTACGGCCGCGCCTGGCGCGAAAACCGGCGCGTGCCGGCCTCGACTATCACCCACACTTGCGTGGACTGGCTGTGGTCATGGTGGTTTTGAGAAGCAGGGGATGGAGTTCAGGGATCAGCGGGCCCGCTGACCGGTGCGTTCACGCATGGTAATGAAAGAATCCCAGCCCCACGCGCATGTGATGAAGCAGCGCCTCCGGGACGCAGACGGCGAAGCCGAGCCCCAGCAGCCCCTGCGCCAGGCCAAGCACATATAGGTTGCGGTAGTGGCGGAAGAGCGCGCACGAGACCGCCCCCCAGACCAGAGTCGCCAGAACCAGCGGGAGGTTCGGCAGGTGAGCCACCGCGAACAGCACCGCCGCTGCCGCGATCGCCGTATCGCTGGACAGCAGCCGGGTGAGCCGTGGCATGAAGAAGTCCTGCAGCAGAAACTGCTGGTACATCGTCCACAGAATGTAGCCGTAGACGTGCGATAGGTTGGCATTGTAGAGCGGGTGGAAGGTGCCGATTCTTTTGGCCACGAGCAGGCCGGCGACCATCAGACCAACCGCGGCAGGCAAGATCCAGAGCGAGGAGACGAATCCACGCCGTCCCAGGCCAAGTTCATTCAGCGAGGGCCGTTGCATCAGCACCAAGACTAACGGGGCCAACAGCGCAACGGGGCCAAAGATGAGCTGCTCATGCGTGGGAAGCCACAGGATCGCCACAATTGCGGCAAACCCCAGCATGAGTTCCAGCGAATCACGGCTAAGAATGGGCCTGGTCGGCGTTCCGAGTTTGAGAGGAGTGGAGCCCGAAATTGCCAAGGGGAACTTCCCCAAAAAACGTTGGAGTCGGCAGCGCGTGAAATGGTTGCAACCGGTCGATCGTTATTGCCGTTCTATGCGGAGAATTGCGGTGTGGCTGCCAGCAGGCTGCGAGTGTAGGCGTGGGCGGGATTCCCGGTGACCTGTGCTGTGTCGCCGCTCTCGACAATTTTCCCGCGGTACATCACGGCAATGCGGGTGGAGAGATAGCGCACGACCGGCATGGAATGGGAGATGAACAGGTATGTCAGGCCGAACTCGTGCTGCAGTTGGGCCAGCAGGTTCACGATCTGGGCGCCCACGCTGACGTCGAGCGCCGAAACCGGTTCGTCGCAGACAATGAACTTCGGCCGCAACGCCAGCGCCCGCGCAATGCCGATGCGCTGCCGCTGTCCGCCTGAGAATTCGTGCGGGTAGCGGGTGCGGGCCGATTCATCCAGTCCGACCGCCCGCAGCAATTCGCTGACGCGAAGGCGAATTTCAGCTTGGCTGAACCGGCGCGCGTCAGGCGCTGTCACCTCGCGATGAATTTTCAGAGGTTCGGCAATGATGTCTTCGACTCGAAAGCGCGGATCCAGCGAGGCGAATGGATCCTGAAAAATAATCTGCAGGTCGCGGCGCAAGCGGCGCATCTCGCCGTGGCCAGCGGAGAGAAGGTCGCGTCCTGCCAGGCGGATGATGCCCGAAGTGGGCTCGATCAGCCGCAGAATCAGCCGCCCCAGCGTGCTCTTGCCCGATCCCGATTCGCCAATGAGCCCGAGGGTTTCTCCGGCCTGAATGTCGAGAGAAACATCATCCACGGCGACCACTCCGCCGCGAGATTGCGCAGCGAATGCCGACGCGCCGTGCGGGAACACTTTGGTCAGATTGCGGATCTCAAGGAGCGCCACGCTGCGATGCTACCGCACTGCCTCACTAATTTACACCGATTCTCGCGCCTGGAACCTTGTTACTGAACTAACTTGTCGAACGCCCGGGTAAGAAAAAAGGCAGGGAAAAGCCTGTGCGACTCCGCGGCTAGCTGGCAGCGATCAGAGGCACCGCTGCCAACGCAGCCAGCAATCCGATGAACTTCCAGCGGCTGAAATGCTCTTTCAGCACCAGGCGCGCCAGCAGCACCGTCACGGCCGGATAGAGCGAGGTGATGACCA
>DASYYT010000214.1:0-16948 GCA_035949755.1 Candidatus Sulfotelmatobacter sp. | reverse complement strand
GTTGAATGACGCCTGCACGTACGCAATCCCGTGAGGGACGTGCTTGCGCTCCTTCTTCTTGAAAGTCTTCTTCTTGCCTTTTTTCTCTGGTGCGGCCGCTGCGCCGCCCGCTGCTGCTGCTGGTTTCGCCATAAAGTCGCTCTTCGCCTTTGGCCATTGGCTCTTAGCTCCGAGCCAAAGGCCAAGAGCCAATTGCCAACAGCGGTCTAAGTCTTCGCTGTCGCTTTCTTCTTCTGCGCGACGGTTCCCTTGCGCGGACCTTTGCGCGTGCGGGCGTTGGTATGCGTACGTTGCCCACGGACCGGGAGGTTCCGGCGATGGCGGAATCCGCGATAGGAGCCGATTTCGATGAGTCGCTTGATGTTCATCGAAACTTCCTTACGCAGATCGCCTTCCACCAGGCCTTCGGCCTCAATGACCGTACGAATGCGGTTGACCTCTTCCTCGCTGAGATCCTGCACCTTCTTCATGGGGTCGACCTTGGCCTCATCGAGGATGCGTCCGGCACGCGGATGCCCGATCCCATAGATATAAGTCAGTGCGATGTTAATGTGTTTCTGGCGGGGAAGATCCACGCCTGCAATACGTGCCATTGTTTCCTTAACCTCAGCGGCTAAAGCCGCAAATCTAAAAATCGGTTACGGCACGACTAAAGTCGTGCCCTTACCAAAGCCTCAGCCCTGGCGCTGTTTGTGTTTCGAGTTCACGCAGATCACGCGCACCACGCCTCTGCGGTGGATGATCTTGCACTTGTCGCAAATTTTCTTTACAGATGCCCTAACTTTCATAAGTCCTGATCCTCAATCCCTGTCGGCTTCGCCGACTGGACAGCCGAGGGCGGCTGACCCTACATTTTTCATTTGTAGCGATACACAATTCTTCCGCGATTCAGGTCGTAGGGCGATAGCTCAACAGCGACTTTGTCTCCCGGCAGAATGCGGATAAAGTTTTTACGCATCTTGCCGGAAACATGCGCCAGCACCTGATGCTTGTTCTCCAGTTCGACCCGGAACATAGCATTGGGCAGGGGCTCCAAGACCACTGCCATCACTTCAATCGCGTCTTCTTTGCTCATGCACCCCTTTTAGCAATGAGCTATGAGCGATGAGCAGTGAGCGAAACCGGCTTACTCATTGCTCACAGCTCATTGCTCGCCGCTTACTGCGTCAAAATTACCGGACCTTCTTTCGTGACCGCGACGCAATGCTCGAAATGGGCACTGAAACTGCCGTCTGCGGTGACTGCTGTCCACTTGTCGCCCAGCACTCGCGTCTCGGGCTTGCCCGAATTCACCATGGGCTCGATGGCGATGACCATGCCTTCGCGCAACCGGGCGCCGTGCCCGCGATTGCCATAGTTCGGAACCTGTGGCTCTTCGTGCAAGCGCGTCCCGATGCCGTGTCCAACAAACTCGCGCACCACGCTGAATCCAGCGGCTTCCACATGTTCCTGGACTGCCGCTCCCACATCGCCGATCGAATTGCCGATCCGTGCTTGCTCGATTCCGCGATACAGAGAAGCCTCGGTCACGTCGAGCAGTTTTTTCAGCTCCGGCTTCAGGCCGTTTCCTACCGGCACCGTAATGGCAGCGTCGCCGTAGTATCCGTCGAGCACCACGCCGCAATCGATCGAAACGATGTCTCCCTCCTTAAGCATGCGCTTTTCGGAAGGAATGCCGTGCACGATCTCTTCGTTCACCGAAGTACACAGCACACAGGGATAATCGTAATATCCCTTGAACGCGGGCTTAGCTCCGAGTTCCTTGATCTTCTTTTCGGCGGCGCGTTCCAGGTCCATCGTCGTAGCCCCCGGAGCCACGAGCGCCTTCACGTGATCCAAGACCTGGCGCACGATGTGGCCGCTGCGCCGCATCTTGTCAATCTCGCTCGCCGACTTGCAAACAATCGCCATGTCTTTCTATGCGTACCTACGCGTGGTGATCTTCCAGAATGCGGAAAATCTGGCCGGTGACGTCGTCTACCGGGAGGTCCCCGTTCACACAAATCAGCCGGCCGGTGCGCTGATAGTAATCCGCTACCGGTCGGGTCTGCTCCTGAAATGCCGTAAGCCGCGGCTGAATCACTTCCAACCGGTCGTCATTGCGGGCTACCAGCTTGGTCCCGTGCGCTTCATCGCATACTTCATTGAAACGGGGCGGCTGGAAATGGACGTTATAGATCCGGCCACAGGTAGGACAAGAACGGCGTCCAGTAATCCGGAGCAATAATTGATTATAGTCGACGACCAGCTGAATCACAATTGGCCAAGCCCGGGTCGGAATCGATTTGTCAAAGAGCTCATGCTCGAGCAGGGCATCGAGCCATCCGGCCTGGGCTGCAGTCCGGGGAAAACCGTCCAAAATATAGCCGCGCCTGGTGTCTGGCAACTGGAGCCGTTCCCGGACCATGTTGCAGACCAAGTCGTCCGATACCAACTCCCCGCGAGACATCACCGCTTTGGCCGCGAGACCGAGTTCGGTGCCTCGGCTGACGTTCTCGCGAAGCAAATCCCCGGTCGAAATCTGGGGAATGCCGTAATGTTCCATGATGCGCTTGGACTGGGTGCCTTTTCCCGCACCCGGCGGCCCAAGCAGCACGATGGGACCTACTGCAAGCGAGGTTTCCTGCGCCATCGGCCTGGCCAAAGCCTCCCGATCTCGATCTCCCCGGCCCCCTGGTCCATCTGCCGAGATGCAGCAACCCCCACAAACTTACCAGCGGCGGCCGCGAACGCGGCCACTGCGCGGCGTAAATCCGTCGTAATGGCGCATGATCAGCTGCGCCTCGATCTGGGTGACCGTATCCATGGCTACGCCGACCACGATCAGCAGCGAGGTTCCGCCAAAATAAAAGTTCACGCCCAGACCGCTGGTCACCCAGGTCGGAAGGTTCTCGAAAAATCTTCCGATGGGACCATAGAGGTGATTGAGGTGAATGCCGGCAATCATCCATTCCGGAATGAAAGAAATGATGATGAGGTACAGCGCCCCGACCAGCGTGATGCGGGTTAAAACCTCGTTGATGAAATCCGCCGTGCGCTTGCCGGGACGAATGCCGGGAATAAATCCGCCGTATTTGCGCATATTGTCGGCGACTTCGTTCGGGTTGAATACGATCGAAACGTAGAAATATGCGAAGAAGATGATGCCGACCGCATACAGCAAGGTGTAGAGCGGTTCGCCCCATCCCAGCCAGCGAATCAGGTCGCCGAAGTAGCGGCTGTTGCGCAAGCCATAGCCGATGGTCTGCGGCATGGTCAAAATCGACGATGCGAAAATGACCGGCATCACGCCGCCGGCATTCACGCGCAAAGGCAGGTGAGTGGATTGTCCGCCCATCACCTTGCGTCCCACGACACGCTTGGCGTATTGCACCGGAATGCGGCGCTCGCTGCGCTCGACATATACGATGAAGGCGACGACGACAATCATGAAGATGAGCAGGCCAACCATCAGCGGGAAGGTCATCGCTCCCCAGGTTGCGTTCTTCGCCTTATCAATCAGGTCGACGACGCCGCGCGGCAGGCCGACGACGATACCGGCAAAGATCAGCAACGACATGCCATTCCCCACGCCACGGTCGGTGATCTGTTCGCCGAGCCACATGATGAAAGCGCTGCCGGTGGTGAGGGTCAGCATGGTCATCATGCGAAAACCCCAGCCCGGAGTCAGGGCGAAGCCGCCCTTTTCCAAACCAATGGCAATACCGAACGACTGGATCGCGCTGAGAATCACGGTGATGTAACGGGTCCACTGCGTGATCTTCTTGCGGCCCAGTTCGCCTTCCTTCTGCAACTTGGCCAGCGGCTCGTAAACCACGGTGAGCAATTGCAGAATGATGGACGCGGTGATGTACGGCATGATGCCGAGGGCAAAAATCGTCATGCGGCGCAACTGGCCGCCCGAGAACAGATCGACAAAGCCGAGCAGTGAACCGCCGGTCGTGCCCTGCGCGAAGAACTGCTCCAGCTTGCTGGTATCGATGCCGGGCGTCGGCAAGTGCCCGCCGAGCCGGTACACAAACAACATCGCCAGCGTGAAGAGGATCCGTTTGCGCAGATCGGGAATGCGAAAGATGTTGGTGAACTTCTCAAGCATTACTGCAAGACCTCGACCTTGCCGCCTGCCTTGGTGATTTTTTCCTGCGCCGACTTGGAAAACTTGTGGGCGCTGACCGTGATCGCGATGTTGAGCTCGCCATCACCGAGGATTTTGACCGGGTGCCTGGTCTTGATGACTCCCGCCTTGCGCAACACATCGGGATTGATGGTGGTCTCGCCCAGTTCCGCCAATCGCTCCACACTGACGATGCTGTACTCCTTGCGGAAGATGTTGGTGAAGCCGCGCTTGGGCATGCGGCGGTGCAGGGGCATCTGGCCGCCTTCAAATCCGCGAATCATGCGCGAACCGCTGCGCGAGCGCTGGCCTTTGTGGCCGCGGGTGGACGTCTTGCCCATGCCCGAGCCCATGCCGCGACCTACGCGCTTGCGCTTGGTGGTCGCCTTCTTCGGTGCGTGAATATTGGATAAGTTCATAAGTAAGCTCTCAGCCTTGCAGCCATGCGCAATGAGCGTTGAGCATAATCTGAGCCGAACGCTCACCGCTCATCGCTCACAGCTCTCAGTCCACAAACTCCACCAGATGCGGAATCTTGGCGACCATGCCGCGAATGGCCTGCGTGTCCGGACGCTCAATCACCTGGTTCAGCCGGGTGAAACCGAGCCCTTTGACCACTAGCTTCTGTTTCGCCGGAGCACAAATTGCGGAACGCACCCACTTCAGGTGAATCTTTCCGCTGCCCGAATTTGATTTCTTCGCCGTCATTTCAACCTCAGGGGCCAGTGGTCAGGGACCAGGGGCCGGTTTCAAACTTCTCAGCAGGGCAGTACTCAGAGTTCCTGCGCGGTCTTGCCGCGCAGAATCGCCACGCTCTCTCTGTTCTTCAGTTGCTTCAAGGCATCGAACGTTGCCTTGATTACGTTGTGCGGATTGGTCGTGCCGATCGATTTGGTGAGCACGTTCTGCACGCCCGCCGAGGTCATCACGGCACGCACGGCGCCGCCCGCAATCACACCGGTGCCTTCCGGAGCGGGCTTGAGCAACACCTTCCCTGAACCGTAGCGCCCGAGAACGAGATGAGCAATGCTGGTCTGAGTGAGATTGACCTTCATCAAATTCTTCTTGGCCGATTCAATCCCTTTGCGGATGGCTTGCGGCACTTCCTTGGCTTTGCCGGATCCGTAGCCGACCACTCCCGCGGACGGATCGCCCACCACAACCAGCGCGGCAAACGAAAGATTCTTCCCGCCCTTGACCACCTTGGTGACGCGGTTGATGGCGACGACCTGATCTTTCAGCTGGTACGCACCGGCATCGAGTTTCTTTATTATTGTTGGCATGTATAAACCTAGCCTTTAGCTATTAGCTCTTGGCTCTTAGCTTGGAGCTCTCTAGCTAACGGCGGAGAGCTAAAAGCTAAGGGCTGCTTTTAGAACTGCAATCCGGCTTCCCGGGCGGCGTCGGCCAAAGCCTTCACGCGCCCGTGATAAATGTAGCCGCCGCGATCGAAGACGACCTTGGTCACGCCCTGGGCCTTGGCGCGCTCGGCAATGATCTTGCCGACCGCTTTCGCCGAAGCCACGTTGCCGCCGGTGCGCCGGTCCTCTTTCTTGCCCTCGGCGGTGCTGGCGGAAACCAGCGTCTTGCCGTTGAGGTCGTCGATGACCTGCACATAAATGTGGTTGAGCGAGCGGTACACGTTGAGCCGAGGACGCTCCGCGGTTCCCTGCATCTTCTTGCGGATGCGCTCGTGTATGTGGCCGCGCTTCTGATTTTTCGAAATCTTCGTAAGCATGAAACTTTTCCTTAGTCGTGAATGACGTTATGAGAGATCCTTCGCTTCGCTCAGGATGACGCCGGCGGGTTCCCGCCTCGCTCACGCCCGCTAAGCGGCGTCATTTCGCTCCCGTCTTTCCAACCTTCTTCTTCAGGCGCTCGCCAGCATAGCGGACACCCTTATTCTTGTAGGGATCGGGCGGACGCAGGGAACGCATTTCCGCGGCGACCTGTCCCACTTTCTGCCGGTCAATTCCGGTCAGGGTGATGCGGGTCTGTTTAGGGTCAACGACGGCGTCGACGCCCGTGGGCAGCGGATACTCGATGGGATGGGAATAGCCCAGGTTGAATACAACCGTGAGTTTGCCCTTCATCTCCGCGCGGTATCCGATGCCAACGATTTCCAGTTCGCGGGTCCAGCCCTTGGTCACGCCTTCGACAGCGTTGTTGACCAGCGCGCGAGCCAGGCCGTGCACTGCGGACTGCGAATCGTTCTGCCGGATGGCGACGATGTGCCCGTCCTTCTGCTCGACCGTAATTCCTGTCGGCAGCGGTGTATCCAGCTTGCCCTTCGGTCCCTGCACCAGAACCGTATTGCCTTCGACTTTGACCGTGACGCCCTTGGGAATCGCGATCGGCTTTTTTCCAATTCGTGACATAAGTTCTCAGCTATGAGCTTCGAGCGATGAGCTATGAGCAACCCAATTCCGTTTTGCTCACTGCTCGCTGCTTATGGCTCACTGCTCCTTTAGTAAATCTCGCACAACAACTCGCCGCCGACGCCTTCTTTGCGCGCCTGACGGCCGGTCATGACGCCGCGCGGAGTGGTGAGGATGTTAATGCCCATGCCGCCCAGCACGCGTGGAATCTCGCTGCGCCGCACATAGACGCGGCATCCCGGGCGCGACACACGCTCGACCTTGGAGATGGCGGCCTCGTTGTTGACGCCATACTTCAGGTAAATCCGGATGATCTTGTGGCCCTCTTCTTCCGTGGGCTTGAAATTGGAGATGTAGCCTTCCTCTTTCAAGATGCGGGCAATCTCCAGCTTCAAGCGCGAAGCCGGAACGTCGACTTTCTGGTGCCGGGCCTGGAGCGCGTTACGCACTCGCGTCAGCATGTCTGCGACCGGATCGGTCAACCTCATCGTTTGCTTCTCCTCCAGCCGCCCGTTCGCTCCGCGTCGAGCGGAGAACCTGCGGCGGCTTGTGTTTCGGCCGTTCGTCGTCGGTCCATTGCCGTTTGCGATTTTGCCAACGAGCAGCGACCATCGACTCGCGACGCGTTTACCACGACGACTTCGAAACCCCTGGAATTTCTCCGCGCAGCGCGAGCTGCCGGAAGCACAGCCGGCAAATTCCGAACTTGCGCAGGAATCCACGCGGCCGCCCGCAGAACTTGCAGCGGTTATGCTTGCGCGTGGAAAACTTGGGCTTCCTCGGCTTGTCCTGGTGCAGCCCCACTCCGTCTTTCACTCGTTTTGCTGTAGTTGCCACTTAGCTTTTAGCTCCTAGCTACTGGCTGTCAGCTCTCCGCTGCCAGCTCCCAGCCGATTCACTTCGTTCGCGATCGTTGAAACTTTGAAACCCTGAAATCTTGAAACCTAAGCTCGGAACGGCATGCCCATGTGCTTGAGCAGCGTGCGCGCCTGGTTGTCGTTGGCTGCCGTCGTCACGATGGTGACGTTCATGCCCTTCAGCTTGTCCACCTTCTCATACGAGATTTCGGGAAAGATCAGCTGATCGTGAAGGCCGATGGTGTAGTTTCCACGGCCATCAAACGATTTGCTGGACACACCCCGGAAGTCGCGCACCCGGGGCAGCACGATGTTCACCAGCCGGTCGAAGAACTCATACATGCGATCGCCGCGCAGGGTCACCATGGCGCCGATGGACTGTCCCTGGCGCACTTTGAAGGCTGCGATCGATTTCTTGGCCCGGGTCACGACCGGCTTCTGTCCGGTGATCTGGCCCAGTTCGTTGACGGCCGGATCGAGCACTTTCGCATTCTGCGTCGCCTCGCCCACGCCCATGTTGACGACAATCTTGTGCAGCCGCGGAACCGCCATCACGTTCTTCAGTTCCAGTTCCTTCAACAAGGCAGGAGCGACTTCCTTCTCAAATTTCGCCCGCAGCCGCGGCCGCTCTTTGGCGCTATGCCGCTGCTGGTCCGGCCCCTTCTGCTCCTGCGCCGGCGCTTCCTTTTGTCCCTTTTTATCTTTTGCCATTTCCTTATCAACTTCCTCTCACGGTTTCGGAGTGGTTACCGGTTCGTGAGGATTGAGTAATTGTGTAATTTGGTAATTGTGTAATTGAAAACCTAACTTCGCGTCGATTTTCAATTCCCCAATTTCTCAATTGCCCAATCGCTCAATCATTTGTCCAGCGTCGTTCCACACTTCTTGCAGGTCCGCACTTTGCGGTCGCCGCGCACTTCGTGGCCGATGCGCACCGGCCCGCATGTCGGGCACACCAGTTGCACGTTGGAGATCGAGATACGGCTCTCCTGTTCGGCAATCCCGCCCTTGATGTTGCGCTGCGGATTCGGGCGCACGTGCTTTTTCACCATCATCACGTGCTCGACCAGAATCTTGGCGTCATTGGGAAACACGCGCAGCACGCGTCCTTCCTTGCCCTTGTCGCGTCCGGTGATCACCTTTACGGTGTCGTTGCGCCGGATGTCCACTCGCTTATGTGCTGTCGTTACTGTTTCCATCACAACTCCCAAAAATCTGGTAATCGGGAAATTGAAGTAATCGATGAATTTAGAACCGATCGCCGAATTTCAATGATTCAATTACCGAATTCCCCAATTACTCAATATTCCAGCCCTAAATAACCTCGGGCGCCAAAGATACGATCTTCAAAAACTTTTTTTCGCGCAGTTCGCGGGCCACGGGGCCGAAGACGCGCGTTCCCACCGGCTCGCCGGCTTCGTTGATCAGCACCGCGGCATTCTGATCGAAGCGGATATAAGTTCCATCGCGGCGGCGGTGCTCTTTTCGCGTGCGCACGATAACCGCCTTCACCACTTTGCCCTTCTGCACCTGGCCCTCGGGGGCCGACTCTTTTACGGCTGCGGTGATCACGTCGCCCAGCCCGGCATTCAGGCCGGTCGAGCCGCCCAGCGGCAGAATCATCTGCAGCTTGCGCGCGCCGGAATTGTCGGCGACCTCCAGCATCGTTCTCATCATCACAGCCATGGCCAATCTCCCTCTGTCATCTCTAGCGCACTTCCGCGCCAGGGACTTCAATTGCGGCTTCCGGTACCAGCGCCGCTTTGCGGATAATGTCTTTCAGCTTCCAGCGCTTCAGTTTCGACAGCGGGCGGGTCTCTTCGAGCCGCACGACATCGCCCACGTGCGCTTCGTTTTTCTCGTCGTGCGCGTAGAACTTCTTGTTGCGCGCGACCACACGCCCGTAAAAGGGATGCGCTTTCTTGCGCGTCACCTGCACCACAATCGTCTTCTGCATGCGGTTCGCGAGCACTTCGCCCACCACTTCCTTGCGCCGGCCTTGCGGCTTCTGGGTTGTTTCCGCCATTATCGTTTCTCCGTTGCGGCCGAACGCTGACGCTCTGCGAGAATCGTCTTCACGCGCGCGATATCTTTGCGCAGCCCGCGCATCTTCTTGAGGCTCTCGGTCTGCCCCATGTTCAGCAGAAATTTCAGCTTGAAGAGCTGGTCGGCAAGGTCGCGCTCCTGCTGGTCCAGCTCAGCTTCGGTCAAGTTTCTGATTTTATCTACATTCATCTTTATTTCTCGGCTCTCAGCGGCCAGCTCTCAGTACCGCCGCTTTTGCTGAAAGCCGACGGTTGAATGCTGACGGCTGCTTTAAGTTGCGGCTTCGCGTTTCACCAGTGTCGTGCGCAGTGCCAGCTTGTGCGACGCCAGCCGCATGGCCTCGCTCGCATCCTGATGGCTGACGCCTTCCATCTCAAAGAGAATCTTTCCGGGGCGGACGACGGCGACCCAATGATCGGGCGCGCCCTTGCCTTTGCCCATACGGGTTTCAGCCGGCTTCTTGGTGACCGGCTTGTCGGGAAACACGCGAATCCAGATCTTGCCGCCGCGCTTCACAAAACGGGTCATGGCCACGCGGCTGGCTTCGATCTGACGGTCGGTGATCCATCCGGGCTCGAGCACCTTCAGCCCGTAATCGCCGAACGCCAGCGTCGACCCGCGCCACGCCTTGCCCGTCATGCGGCCGCGCTGCTGCTTGCGATACTTCACTTTCTTTGGCATCAACATAAAATCAGCTCTTAGCTTCCAGCCTGTAGCTAAACTCCGGAACCCTGGTTAGCGACCGCTTGTACTTCTTCCATCTGACTTCTAACTTACCTAGAATCCGGCGGCCGCAGTCTGTCCTTCGCGCTTCTTCTGCGGCAGGATCTCGCCTTTGTAGACCCAACACTTCACGCCGATAACGCCGTAGGTCGTGCGCGCTTCGGTAAAGCCGTAGTCGATATCCGCGCGCAGCGTGTGCAGGGGCAAACGGCCCTGCAGATACCACTCGGAGCGCGCGATTTCGTTGCCGTTCAATCGCCCGCTGACACGAACCTTGATTCCCTTGCAGCCGAAGCGCAGCGCCGAGTCAACGGCCTTGCGCATGGCGCGGCGGAAGCCCACGCGTTTTTCCAGTTGCAGCGCAATCGACTCGGACACCAGTTGCGCGTCGAGTTCCGGCTTGTGCACTTCCTGGATGTCGACAAAAATATCCTTGCCGGCGGTGCGCTTCTGCAGTTCGGCCTTGAGCTTGTCAATTTCCGCGCCCTTGCGGCCGATGATGATCCCAGGCCGTGCCGTCTTGATAATGATGCGCAGCTTGTTGCCGGGACGCTCGATCTCAATGGCGCTGACGCCCGCCGACTTGAGCTTCTCCTTCAGCTCGTTCTTCAGCTTCACGTCTTCGTGCAGCTGTTTGTCGTAGTCACGCTCGGCGAACCAGCGCGACTTCCACGGCTTGGTGAAGCCAAGCCGAAAACCATAAGGATGGACTTTTTGTCCCATTGCTTCTCCTAAAACAAACCCTTCCAACAACCACTGATCACGTAGCCCCGGACGCATTCGTCCGGGCCGAACAGATCCTTCGCGAAAACCGCTCAGGATGACCGCTGCGGGCTCCCGCTTCGCTCACGCCCGCAAATCGCGGTCACTTCGCAGATGCCTTCTTCTTTTTGCCGGCAGCTTTCGCCACAGGCGCCCGACGCCGGGTCTTGGCTGCAGCCGGAACTGTCTCTGCTCCGACTGCGGTGGCGACCTCACCATTCTTCCCGCGCTCGGCCAGCACTAACTCAATGTGCGAAATGCGCCGCTGATAACGGTACGCGCGGCCCTGCGGCGCCGGACGAATCCGCTTCATGCGGGGCCCGTCGTTGGCCACCGCGCGCTTCACGTACAGGTTGTCGATCTCGACATCCAGCCCCTTCTCCGTTGCGAGAAAGTTGGCGTTGTCGAGGGCCGATTGCAGCAGTTTGCCCACGTGCGACGCCACGCGCTTTTTGGTGAAGAGCAAAGTGTTGCGCGCTTCTTCGACGCGCCGTCCTTTGATCAAGTCCAGCACCAGCCGCGCCTTCTGAGGCGAGACTCGCAGGTAACGCATTTCCGCTCGAAATTCCATAGTCGTATCTCAGCTCGCACTTCATAGCCAGCAGCCAGAAACTGATAGCTAGAAGCTGGTTTTACGCCTTCGGCGCGGCTGGCGGCGCTCCGCCTGCCGGCGCCGCGGGCGCGATCGCTCCCGGACCGCCCGGGATGCCCGCCGGCTTCGCCGCCACTTCCGTGGCCGCCCTCATGGAGTGGCCCTTGAACTGGCGCGTAAAGCTGAACTCGCCCAGTTTGTGCCCCACCATGTTTTCCGTGACGTACACCGGAATAAATTTTTTGCCGTTGTGCACCGCGATCGTGTGTCCCACCATCTCGGGGACCACCGTCGAACGCCGCGACCAGGTGCGCAGCACTTTCTTCTCATTGCGCGAATTCATGCCTTCTACCCTCGCCAGCAGGTAGCCATCCACGAACGCGCCTTTTTTTGTCGACCGTGCCATAAATTCTGCTCTCAGCTTTCAGCCGTCAGCTCTCAGCTAACCGCTTCTGAAATGTCTGCCAGTCCGAGCGAAGTCGAGGAATCCCTACCCTCACCTCGCACTATTTGCTTCTCCGGCTCACGATGAACTTATCTGTGCGCTTGTTATTGCGCGTCTTATAGCCACGCGTCGGCTGGCCCCATGGGGTCACCGGATGCCGTCCGCCAGACGTCTTGCCTTCACCGCCGCCGTGCGGATGATCCACCGGGTTCATCGAAACACCGCGATTATGGGGACGCTTGCCCAGCCATCGCGACCGCCCCGCCTTGCCGATGGTGACGTTCTCGTGATCGATGTTGCCGACCTGCCCGATGGTCGCCATGCAATCCTGCGAAATCTTGCGGGTCTCACCGGAAGGCAGCTTGACCAGCGCGTACTCTTCTTCTTTCGCGATCAACTGCGCCGAACCGCCCGCCGAACGCACCATCTGCCCGCCCTTGCCCGGTTTGAGTTCGAGGTTGTGAATCTGCGTACCAGGCGGAATGTTGCGCAGCGGCAGCGCGTTGCCCACAAGAATGTCGGCTTCCGGCCCGCTCACAACTTTCTGCCCAACCTTCAAACCCTCAGGCTGAATGATGTAGCGCTTCTCTCCATCCGCGTACGCCAGCAAGGCGATGCGCGAGGAGCGGTTGGGATCATATTCGATGGTCGCGACCGTCGCCGGAATCCCGGTCTTATCGCGCTTGAAATCGATGATGCGCAGCTTGCGTTTGTGTCCGCCACCAATGAACCGCATGGTCAGGTCGCCGGAATTGCGGCGCCCACCCGTGCGCGGCTTGGGCTCAACCAGCGGCTTGTGCGGCTTCTTGCTGGTGATGTCGTCATTGACCAGCGTGGTGCGATAGCGCAGCGTCTGCGTCGTCGGCCTGTAAGTTTTAATCGGCATAGAAGCTCTCAGCTTTCAGCTGTCAGCTCTCACTGCCGTCGCTTTGCTGAAAGCTGACGGCTGATCGCTGATAGCTGCTTTCCTACAAATTCTGCGCGTACTCCGGCATTTTTTCCCCGGAACGCAAGCGCACGTACGCCTTCTTCCAATCCGGGCGGTAGCCGGCGAACTTGCCGCGCCGCCGCTCTTTGCCCGGATACGTGGCCGTGCGCACCGAATGCACCTTCACTTTGAAAATCGCCTGCACCGCTTCTTTGATCTCCGTCTTGGTCGCCTTGGGCGCCACCTGGAATACCAGCGTGTTCTGATTCTCCTTGATGGCCAGGCCCTTTTCGGTAATCACCGGACGGCGAATGATCTGGTATGCGCTCTTCATCAGGCCACCTCCGCCGCTTTATCATTGCGCTGCCGGCGGCGTCGTTCTTTCACCGGCTTCTTCGCCGCTTCGTCTTCGCCGCTACCCGCCTTGCGCTGCTTCTTCGAAAGCGAGTTCTGCAACGAAACCTGCAGCTTTTCAATCGCCGGTTTGGAGAAGATCACGCGGTCGTGCCGCAGCAGGTGATAGGGATGCACTTCATTACCCCGAATTAATTCGAGCCCTTCAATGTTGCGCGCACTCAATTCCAGATTGCGATTCTCATGCTTGGGCACCTCGACGACGAGCACGGTCGAATCGACTTTCAAGGAATCCAGCGCCTTGCGGAATTCCTTCGTCTTCGGTTCCTTCAAATCGAATGCATTCACGACAATCAACTTGCCATCGGCAAACTTCGCAGCCAGCGCCGAACGCAGCGCGCCCAGCAGCTTTTTGCGCGGGAAGGTGTAGTCATAGGAGCGTGGCACCGGTCCATGCACGGTCGCGCCGTGCCGCCACAAAGGCGAACGGATCGATCCGATGCGGGCCCGGCCAGTACCCTTCTGCTTCCACAGCTTCTTGCCGGAGCCGGAAACCTGCCAGCGCGCCTTGGTGGCGTGGGTTCCGGCGCGCTGCCCGGCGCGGTAGTGCCTGACCGCTTCCCAGAGCAGATCTTCATTGACCGCGCCGAAAATCTCATCGGCAAGATCGTAGGTCCCAACTTTCTCGCCGCTCAAATTGTGTATGTCAATCGTTGCCATATGCTTCTCACGTAGCGGCCTTCATCCGCCTGCACTAAGCTTTCTTCGCCGCTCTCTTTGCCGCCTTCAACGGATCGACGGTCGCAGCGCCGGCAAATCCGCGACGCTCTCTGGGCGGCTTCTTTGCCTTGGTGATCACGATGTAACCGCCCTGCGGGCCGGGCACGCTGCCTTCGACCACCAGCAGATTCTCGTCTTTGTCGACGCCCAGCACGCGCAGGTTGCGAGCTGTGACCTGCTGATTTCCCATGTGTCCCGACATGCGCATGCCTTTAAACACGCGCGAGGGGAAGGCCGACGATCCGATCGAACCGGTAATCTGGAACATCGAGCCGTGCGACTTGGGACCGCCGCCGAAATGATGACGTTTCACCACGCCCTGGAAACCTTTGCCCTTGCTGATTCCGACGATGTCGACAAACTTTTCGCCTTCAAAAATCTCGACCAGCACGCGGTCGCCAACCTTCACCGCTCCATTGCCGTCTGCGGACGGTTCAATCTCCAGCGGCACTTCGCGCATGAATTTCACCGGCGGCAGATTGTTCTTCGCCAGATGTCCCTTGGCGGGCTTGGTCAGACGCGACTCCTTCACAAATTCGACCAGGCCAATCTGGGCTGCCTCGTAGCCATCTTTCGCGGCCGACTTGTGCTGCGTCACCACGCATGGGCCAGCCTGCAACACTGTGACCGGGCGAACGTCGCCCTTGGAGTCGAACAGTTGCGTCATGCCGACCTTCTTGCCCAGAATTCCTGCGACCTTGGTTGCCATAATCTTTACTCTCCGCCCAGCGTGGCTCAATGGCTATTGGCTGGGAATGTGGCGCGGGCGCCCTCGCCCGCGAAACCCGCGGAGCTTCGCTCCGCCGGACGGCCGAGGGCGGCCGTCCCCACATCGGTTATTTGTGTTCCTTCCCGAACGCCTTGATCTCTACATCCACGCCCGCGGGCAGATCGAGCTTCATCAGCGCATCGACTGTCTGCTGCGTCGGCTCGAGAATATCGAGCAGGCGCTTATGGGTGCGGATTTCAAACTGCTCCCGCGACTTCTTGTCCACGTGCGGCGAACGCAGCACGCAGTACTTGTTCTTCATCGTGGGCAGCGGGATCGGTCCCGCAATCTGCGCGCCGGTACGCCGCGCTGTCTCCACAATCTCGCCCGTCGACTGATCCAGAATGCGGTAGTCGTAGGCTTTCAACCGGATGCGAATTCTCTCTTTTCCAATCACTATTTCATCTCACTAACCCCTCCCGGCGTCTCCGGCAGGAAAGAACTGGCGGCAAGCTGCAAGCCGCGTGGTTTGATTTCACTGACAGCTGAGAGCTGATACCTGACAGCTGCTCTTACTTAATAATCTCCGCGATCGTGCCGGCGCCCACGGTGTGGCCGCCTTCGCGAATGGCGAAGCGCAAGCCCTTCTCCATGGCCACCGGCGTTATCAGTTCGATCACCAGGCTGACGTTGTCGCCCGGCATCACCATCTCGGTGCCCGCCGGCAACTCCGCTACGCCCGTCACGTCCGTCGTGCGCAAATAAAACTGCGGACGATATCCTTTGAAGAACGGCGTATGCCGCCCGCCTTCTTCTTTGGTCAGAATGTAGACTTCAGCCTTGAACTTGGTGTGCGGCGTGATCGACGCCGGCTTGGCCAGCACCATCCCACGCTCCACGTCCTCCTTCGGCGTGCCCCGCAACAGAATGCCCGCGTTGTCCCCGGCCATCCCTTCGTCCAGCTGCTTCTTGAACATCTCCACGCCCGTGCACACCGTCTTGCGCGTCTCGCGGAAGCCCACGATCTCCACGTCCTCGCCCACCTTCACCTTGCCCCGCTCGATCCTGCCCGTCACCACCGTTCCACGGCCGGAGATCGAGAAAATATCTTCGATCGGCATCAGGAAAGGCTGATCCACCGCCCGGTCAGGCTGCGGTACGTTCTTGTCCACCGCCTCCATCAGCTCGTCGATCTTGGCTTCCCACTGCGCTTCCCCGTTCAGCGCTCCCAGCGCCGAGCCCCGAACCACCGGCACGTCGTCGCCCGGGAACTGGTACTTGGTCAACAGCTCGCGCACTTCCATCTCCACCAGGTCGATCAGCTCCGCGTCTTCAACCGCATCGCACTTGTTCAGAAACACCACGATGTAGGGCACCCCCACCTGGCGGGCCAGGAGCACGTGCTCCTTGGTCTGCGGCATCGGGCCATCGGTCGCCGCCACCACCAGAATCGCGCCGTCCATCTGCGCCGCGCCCGTGATCATGTTCTTGATGTAGTCCGCGTGGCCGGGGCAATCCACGTGTGCATAGTGCCGGTTCTTGGTCTCGTACTCCACGTGCGCCGTCGCGATCGTGATACCACGCTCCCGCTCTTCCGGCGCGTTGTCGATCGAGTCAAACGAACGGAATTGAATCTTGGGGTTGTTCTTCGCCAGCACCTTCGTGATGGCCGCCGTCAACGTCGTCTTGCCGTGATCGAAGTGACCAATCGTGCCCACATTACAATGCGGCTTCGAACGATCAAACTTTTCCTTCGCCATTTTCTATTCCCCTCACAGCTTCTGTGCCATTGCCAATAGGGCGCCGGCGTTCCGGCTCCAGCCCCAAAACCAGCTACTAGCTTTCAGCCATCAGCTCTCAGCTTTGCCGTCTTAAGCTGACGGCGGACAGCTGAGGGCTGAGAGCTCACTTCCCTTGCGCACGGCCGATGATTTCATCGGCGATCATGCGCGGCGCCTCTTCGTAGCGCGCAAACTGCATTGAGTACGACGCACGGCCCTGTGTCGACGAACGAATGTCATTCACGTAGCCGAACATTTCCTTCAGCGGAACGATAGCCTTGATCACCTGCGAACCCGCCGCGTGCTCCATGCCTTCGATACGGCCACGACGCGAGTTGATGTCGCCGATAATCACGCCCATGAACTCCTCGGGCACTGTGACTTCAACCGCCATCACCGGCTCGAGCAGCACGGGACTTGCCTTGCGTGCGGCTTCCTTGAAGGCGATCGAACCGGCGAATTTGAACGCCATTTCGTTC
>DASYYT010000213.1:0-10458 GCA_035949755.1 Candidatus Sulfotelmatobacter sp. | reverse complement strand
GGTCTCGGCAATCTGGCCAGCCGCACGCTGACCATGATCAACCGGTATTTCAAGGGCGAGGTGCCGTATCCGTCGCATGCGGTGGCGAGAAGCCCTGCCGATGATGCGGTGGCGGAAACGGCGCGGAAAGCGATCCTCGAGTTCAGCATTCTGTTTGATCAATTTCATTTTTCCCGCGCGCTCGAAGCGGCGTGGGGGCTGGTCGCGACGGTCGATCGCTACATCGTCGAGAATGAACCCTGGGCGCTCGGCGAGAAGCAGGACGACGAGAGCCGGGCGCGGCTGGCGACAGTGCTCTACACGTCGGCGGAGGCTTTGCGCATTGCAACCGCTCTGGCGCATCCGGTGATTCCCGAGGCGACGGCGAAGATATGGACGCAGATGGGGCTGGGCGATATCAAGAAGCTTGCGCTGGCCGATCTGGCCTGGGGACAACTTCCACTAGGAACGAAGCTGGGCGAGGTGAGTCCGGTGTTTCCGCGCGCCGACAAGAGCGCCATTGAAAGGATGCAGAAGATGGAAGATCAGCAACGTCCGGTAGTCGAAGAACCGAAGGAGCGGCAGTTACCGACGGCTCCGACTGCGAAGCCGGCAGCCCCGGCAGCACCGCAGCCGGCAGTCGACGGAGGAAAGATCACCATCGACGATTTTGCCAAGGTCGAGTTGCGGGTGGGGCAGGTGAAAGTTGCCGAACGCGTGCCGAAATCCGACAAGCTGTTGCGGCTCGAAATCGATATCGGAACGGAAGTCCGACAGGTGCTGGCGGGGATAGCCGAAGCGTACGCTCCGGAGACGCTGGTGGGGCGCAAGGTCGTGATTGTGGCGAATCTGGCTCGGCGAAAACTGCGCGGATATGAGTCGAACGGAATGATTGTCGCTGCTTCGCTCGAGGGCGGAAAACCCGTTCTGGCCAGCTTCCTGGAAGAGGTGCCGGTCGGGGCGCGATTGAAATAGTCGCGCCCCTTCGTTTCATGCACGAAAGGATGTGCCTTCCTTCCGCGCAAAGCATTGAATTTGTGGTGCCTTCTCGCGCTGAGACACCAAGGTAACCCGCCACGGTGATTACCTGTTTTTTCCTCTGTTTTCCCTGTGCTACCGTCTAATTTTGCGACATATCTGCGAACGTAAATAAGGTTTCGGGCCAAGTGTCTTCCGACAATCGCAAACCGGGGATCCACGTCGCGTGGACGACCGTTACATACCGCAGCATGGCACTGCTGATCCTGGCAGTCGCTGCGGCGTTCTTCGTTGCGGTGAGGTTCACGTTCCCCCAATTCACGCAGAACAGCATTAAGAAAGCCGACGATCTGGCGAGCGGGATTCTGGAGCGCGTTGCGGGGATGGCGCCGACGACGGGTTCCGGAACGTCGACCGCGCAGCAGGCGCACTTCACGGCGCTCGATGGAACAGTGCGGGTCAAGAAAGGGAACGGGAATACCTGGCTCACGGCCGACTACAACATTCCACTGGAAAAGGGTGACGTTGTTCAGACGGGCTCGGAGGGAATGGCGAAAGTCGTCTTCAATGACGGCACGAGTTATACGGTGAAGCAGGATTCGCTGATCGTGATTGAAGAAAACTCGGCGAATGATCAGCAGCAGACCAACATCGCGGTCGCAGTCAGCACCGGAACGGTAGATCTTTCCACTGCGACGTACAGCCAAGGATCGAAATCGCAGGTTATCGTTGCCGGCGCTACGGCTTCACTGGCCCCACAATCTGCCGCGCAGGTACACAACGATCCCAAGTCGGATGAGCACGAAATCCTGATGAAGAAAGGTACCGGCGAGGTCACGCGCAATGGTGAAACCGTGACACTGGCCAATTGGGAAAAGGTCAGTTTCTCGGGGCAGGAACAGCACATGGAGAAGGCGAAGGAGATCGGGCCTCCGACTCCGATTGCTCCGGCCAACATGGCTCCGCTGTTCGCGGCGGGCGATTCCATGAAAGACGTGGAATTTTCCTGGACGGCGATGGCGAATGCAGTTGGTTACCGTCTGCGCATCTCCCGCAATCCGTACTTTTCTTCTACACTGGTTGACAAAAAGGTTAATACAGCGGCCGTGACAGTCACGAACCTGGGCGAGGGCGCGTACTACTGGATGGTGCAGTCGTACGACTCGCAGGGAAAAGAGTCCGTCGAGAGCGAGAAAAACCGCTTCACGATCATACCCAAGGGGAAAGAGACGGAGGCGATTGCGCTCGAGTTGGATCCCTTCGTTCAGCATGGGCACGTGATCGAAGTAACGGGCAAGACACAGGTGGGGGCGCGCGTGATGGTGAATGGCAGCGAGGTTCCGTTTGTCAGCTCTGACGGCGCGTTTCATTACTTTACGCCGCCGCTGCCGGCGGGAGAGGCTGTGATTACGGTAACGGCTCAGACCGCGCAGGGCGGAGTGAATACGCAACAGAAGAAGATCATTATTCAGTGAGTGCAGTTACAGCAAGGTGAGCGGACGGAGTTGTCTGGCAAAGAACTAGTGGTTCAAGCAGGGTTGGCGTCTATCTCGTAAAATAGAGTGTCACCCCTGAAAAGATTTTGAGAGCAGCTCCCGGAAGAGCCGGGGAAGGGATCGTTGTAGGGCGGAATACCTCGTCATGTCAAATAACGGATTTCACGCAGGCGCGACGCGCAATCACAATCTTCGTTCGCTGTTCAGCATTTTCTCCAGCGATCTGGCCATCGATCTCGGCACTGCCAACACGCTCGTGTATGCGCGCGGCAAGGGCATCGTCGTCAACGAGCCGTCCATTGTTGCGATCAATAAAAACACGGGCGAAGTGGAAGCGGTGGGCAAAGAGGCGAAAGAGATGCTGGGCCGGACGCCGGGCAACATCGTCGCCATCAAGCCGATGAAGGACGGTGTGATCGCCGATTTCAAAGTCACCGAGAAGATGTTGAACTATTTTATCCAGAAGGCGCACAACCGCAAGATGCTGGTGCATCCCCGGATCGTGATCGGCGTGCCTTCGGAGATTACGCAGGTGGAAAAGCGGGCGGTCATGGACTCGGCCTATCGCGCGAAGGCCAGCGAAGTGCATCTGGTTGAGCAGGCAATGGTGGCGGCAATCGGAGCAGGCCTGCCGATCACCGAGCCCAGCGGCAACATGGTAGTTGATATCGGCGGCGGGACAACTGACATCGCGGTCATTTCGTTGAGCGGCATCGTCTATTCACGGTCCGTGCGCATGGCCGGCAACCAGATGGATGAAGCCGTCATGAATTATCTGAAGCGTAAATATAACCTGCTGATCGGCGAGCGGACGGCGGAACAGATCAAGATGGAGATCGGCTCGGCGCATCAGCTGGATAAGCCGATGACGATGGAGATCAAAGGCCGCAACCTGATCGAAGGCGTGCCCAAGACGATTACGGTGGACGATGGCGAAATCCGCGAAGCTTTGAGCGAATGCGTGTCGACGATCATGAATGCGATTCGCGTGGCGCTGGAGCGGACGCCTCCGGAGCTTTCGGCCGACATCAGCGACCGGGGCATTGTGCTGACCGGCGGCGGCGCGCTGCTGAAGAACCTCGACAAACGTATCCGCGAAGAAACCGGCCTGCCGGTCTCGATCGCCGACGATCCTCTGTGCAGCGTGGTCCTCGGCACGGGCAAAATGCTGAGCGACTTCAAGCTGCTGAGAAAGATATCGATTGAGTAGGAAAACAGTGGTCAGTGGATAGTGGCTAGTCAACCCACTGACCACTAATCACCAGCCACTGACCACTGGTTTTATGGAATCCGTCCTCGGCCGTTATCGCAATCTGATCATCCTGGTAGGGGTGTTGTTTCTGCAGGTGCTCGGATTGGCGATGCAGGTCAAGAAAACTACCAACGCGCTGCAGGATACCCGGCTGATCCGGATATGGGCCGTTGGAGCGATTACTCCTTTTGAGCGCAGCCTGATCTGGATCGAGAACAGCTCAGCGAACCTCTGGCATAACTACTTTTATCTGCGCGGCGTGCGCGCCGAGAACCGCGAACTGAAGCAGCAGATTGAGGACATGCGGCTGCAGCAGGTACGGCTGCAGGAAGACGCTGCACAGGCGCACCGGCTGCAGAACCTGCTGGCGTTCAAAGAACAATATGTATCAAAAACTGTGGCCGCGCAGGTGATCGGCACCAGCGGCAGCGACATGTCCCGAACGGTCCTGATCGACAAGGGTGAGAAGGCCGGAATTCAGCCGGACATGGCGGTGATGACGGCGAACGGTATCGTCGGGAAAGTTCTGCTGGTGTATCCCTCTGCCGCAGAGGTTCTACTCATTAGCGATCAGAGCAGCGGTGTGGGCGCCATTCTCGATAAATCACGGTTACAGGGAGTGTTGAAAGGCACCGTGAACGGCCAGGTTGTTCTCGAGCGGGTGATGAGTGACGAGAACGTCAATGTGGGTGAGACGGTGCTCACCAGCGGCGGAGACCAGATATTTCCCAAAGGATTGCCAGTGGGAACTGTGGCCAAAGTCGATCGAGGGAAGGATCTGTTCCTGAGGATTGAGATCAAGCCCGCCGCCAGCTTGAGCAAGCTGGAAGAGGTGCTGGTGCTGGTGCAGAAGCAGGACCGTCCGGCGACGACGGAAGCGACCACTCATGTACGCGCCGCAGATATTCTGGCGCAACGGCTGCCATCGGTGCCGGACAAACCCGCGGATGCTACTCCAGCGAAGCCGGGAGAGGGGCCGGCGAAGCCAGCCGGAGCGGCCGGGACGACTGCAGCGAAGAGCACGACAACTGCTGCGAGTCATCCCGTGAAGACGCAGCCTGGGAGCGCATCTGTGGCGCAGGATGTGCCGCCCAAAGCGACGACCGGGGCCTCTACAGCTGCAGTGAAGCCTAAGCCGGCGGGCGCTTCCGCAACGACTGCCAAGCCGGTGAACAATGGGGCGACGGCTGCAAAAACGGAAGGCGCTGCGGCCAACCCCGGTCTTCCCGCGCAGAACCCGAAGACGGTTCCTGCTGCGGCTCCGACAACCCAAATGAATCCTCAGCCGCCAGCCGACGACAACAGCCCCCACTAGCGTGCCCATCACTTACACATCCGGGGAGCAGGTTGAAGTTTACCGATTCAGCATTCCGGTTACGATCGGGGTGCCGCTGCTCGCGCTGTTTTTGCAGGCATTTATTCCGCTGCGGTTCCCGCGGTTCGCCGTCTATTTCGATCTGCCGCTGCTGGTGACGATTTTCTTCGCGATGGCGAGGCGCAGCCCAATTGCGGGGCTGTTTACCGGGGCTTTCATCGGCCTGGCGCAGGACATGCTGGGCCACAATCCGATCGGTATTTATGGGATTGCCAAAACGGTGGTCGGCTATGGAGCGTCCTCGCTTGGGGTAAAACTTGACGTGGAAAACGCCGGAGCGCGCTTTTTGGTGACGCTCGGGTTTTACCTTGTTCACTCGGCGGTTTATTTCACCGTGGCCCGCGCTCTGGTGAATATGACGCAAGGCTGGAGTTGGCTGCATGGGATTCTGGCCGGACTGGCCAACGCGGCGCTTGGCGTGATCCTGTATTTCTTTCTGGATAAGTTCAAGCAAAGAACATGAAGGCAGTTCCCAGTTGTCGGTTCTCAGTTCTCAGTCGGTCTGTTGTGACTTACGTCACCTGCCGAGGCATACCTGTTATCCCAGCAAAGGTTAGAATTGAGTTTCCCGATCCTGACATTCCGCCCTCCACGCAAGCTGCGTATTTGTGCACGCTGGGTCCTGCATTTTTTGGGAACCGGGAACTGAGAACAGACAACTGATGTTAGGCCGCGACGAAAAAGTATCGGAGATCCGCCTGACGGCGACGCAGTACATCATCCTGGCGATCTTCCTGATTCTCGCCTACGGGTTGTGGAGCCTGCAGGTGATGAAGAGCGATTTCTACTCGCTCGCGGCGGAAAAAAACCGCATCCGCAATGTCCCGATTCTCGCGCCTCGCGGCAAGATTCTCGACCGCTACGGCCGCATCATTGTTGACAATTATCCCTCGACTACTGCGCTGCTGCTGCGTGATTCGTCCCGTGACCTGATGGCCGACGCCGACCTGATCGCGGCTGGCCTGCACCTCGATCCGAATGAAGTACGCACGCGCATCAAGCGCTTCGCAAGCATGCCGCAGTACCAGCCGATCTTTATCAAAGAAGACATCACGCCCGACGAACTGGCGTTTATCGAAGCGCATAAGAATGAGTTGCCGGAGTTGGATACGATCGACTCGGCGCGCAGGCTCTATCCACGCAAAGGCTTCATGGCTCACCTGATCGGCTATGTGGGCGAAGTCACTGACGACATGCTCAACCAGCCGCAGTTCGAACTGTACAACCCCGGTGACGTGGTGGGAATTTCCGGTGTGGAGCGACAGTACAACGCAATGCTGATGGGGACGAATGGATCGCGCCAGGCGCTGGTCGACAGCCATGGGCGCGAAGTCGGGCGCCTGGGAGAGACGGAAGCGATTCCTGGGAAGCCTTTGAAACTGACGATCGACGTGGACTTGCAGATTGCAGCGGAAGAGGCGCTGGAAGGGAAGAACGGCGCAATCGTGGCGATGGATCCCCACACCGGCGAGATTCTCGCCATGGTGAGCGGGCCCACATTCGACCCAAACGATTTTGCCGTGCGCGTCTCGCGCGATGATTGGAACAAGCTGGTGAACGATCCGGACAAGCCGCTGCTGAACAAGGCGATCCAAGCACAACTTGCGCCAGGATCGACCTTCAAGATCATCATGTCAGTGGCGGGCTGGCAGGAGGGCATTGCGCAGAATATGCATGTCCACTGCGGCGGCAGCGCTGATTTCTATGGCCGCAACTACAAGTGCTGGGTGTACTTCCTGCACCAATCGCATGGCGACGTAGATCTCGAAAAGGCGATCTATCAATCCTGTGACGTTTTCTTCTACACGCTTGCCGACAGGCTGGGGATCGAGCGCATTGCGAAATACGCCACCATGCTCGGGTTGGGCCAGAAGACGGGAATCGATCTGCCCAACGAAGTGAGCGGTGTGATGCCGTCGGAAGAGTGGAAGATCCGCAATTTCAAGCAGAAATGGTTTGCGGGAGAAACGATCTCGGTCGGCATCGGCCAAGGTGCGGTCGCGGTGACCCCGGTGCAGTTGTTGCGGGCAATCTCGGCTATCTCCACGGGTGGGCGGTTGGTTGTGCCTCACGTTGCGAATCCGAGTGACTTGCCGCCTGGGATTGTCGAGGCCGCGCGGTATACGGACGTCAAGAATATCCCCATGGATGCGAACGGGTTGACTTACATCACCGATGCCATGACCAAGGTCCTGATGCCCGGCGGCACAGCTCCATCGGCAGCCGTGCCGGGCGTTGATATCGCCGGGAAGACTGGCTCCGCCCAAGTGGTTTCGCTGGCGCTCCGGGCCAAGTACAAAAACAGCGAAGAGTTCGCGCAGAACGGTTGGTTTGTCGGTTTTACGCCGCGGCGCAATCCGGACATTGTGGTCGTCTCGCTATTCCAGGGCGGAGAGCACGGGAAGCTGGCCGCGCGGCTTGCGACACAGGTGATTAAGGCGTACGTCGAGAAGCAGCGGAAGACTCAACCGAGCGTGGCAGGGAAGCGGCCTGCGAGCGTCGATATCGGAGGGCTTTGGAGCGTGCCTGATCCGGATGGAAAACACGAGACATTCCGGGGTGGACGTTTCGTAGTTCCTTTGACCAAGAAGCCTCCGGTGCTGGCCACGGCCGCTCCGGGGATGGATTAAGGACGAGAAAAGCTGAGCTTCCGCATTGGCTGGATGCTGACGGCTGAATGCTGACGGCTTTAACTGAGAACTGACTTTGGCACGTTACGTTTCATTTCGCGATTTTGACTGGCTCCTGCTGGGATTTGTGTTGCTCATCTGCGGGCTTGGAGTAATGGAGATCCACAGCGCCACCGAGCACACCAAGTTCGCCGGGGCGCACGTGCGGCAGATCTACTGGGTTGCGGCGGGCGTCGGGGTGATGTTCCTCATGAGCCTGATCAATTATCAGGCGCTGCTCGAGCAGGCTCACTGGTTCTACATCGCCGCGATTGTGTCGCTGATGGGCGTGTTGGTTTTCGGGCAGCGGTACCTGGGCGCAAAGCGCTGGATCAAGATGCCGGGCGGCAATCACTTCCAGCCGTCGGAATGGGTCAAGTTAATCCTGATCCTGGCGGTCGCGAGATATTTCGCCGAAAATCGCCAGAGGGAACTGTCGTGGTCAGACCTCATCAAGGCAGGTGCAATTGTCGGCGTACCGATGTTGATGGTGCTCAAGCAGCCCGACTTGGGCACGGCATTGACTTATCTTCCGATCGCCGCCATGGGCGTGTTTCTGGGAGGGATGCAGTGGAAGCAGGGAGTGGTGATCGGATTGTTGGCTGTGGTCGGGATCAGCGCCGTCTTCCTGGTTCCTAGGGTACATGTTTTGAAGACGTATCAGAAACAGAGATTGACCAGCTTTATCGATCCCGAGCTTGATCCGCAGGGGTCCGGGTACCAAGTTGAGCAATCCAAGATTGCGGTCGGTTCCGGAGGCTTGTGGGGGGGCAAAGGCTCGCAAACACATGGGAACTTCCTGCCGGTGCCGCAGACCGATTTCATTTTCGCCGCGTTTTCCGAGGAACATGGATTCGTAGGCGCTCTTGGGGTTCTGCTGTTATACTTCATTGTGCTGATGCGTTTGACCCAGAACGCGCAAACAGCGCCCGACCGCGCTGGCACGTTCGTAGTAATGGGTGTGGTGGCTGTGCTTAGCTTCCATATCCTGGTCAATGTCGGCATGGTGGTCGGTTTTATGCCGGTCACTGGAATACCCCTGCCACTAATGAGTTACGGTGGGTCTTCCGTGTTGTTCATGTTCCTGGCGCTGGGGATGGTCATGAATGTTCGTATGCGCCGCTTCGTTAACTAAGCTAACGAGCTTGGGTGAGCCGGTTAGGCGAAGAGGGTTCAGGAACTCGGAAGACGGGCAGGATGCAGTCGCTGCGCTAATGGCGCAGCCCAAAAACATATCGATCGCCCTCGCGTGAAGGGGGCATTTCACCGGTCAATCGAGCAGTCGAGGGCCGGGCAGGATTGAAGCTGAGCAGTTAGCCGGGCAGGGAACGGCCCCCCGACCCCAACGGGTCTGAGAGTGCGGTCACAACCCCGGCGGAAGTTAAAGCGATAAGTGCAAAAGATTCCAAAGCTTGTGCAACGGATCCGGTCGAGAGCAGACTTCTCGTGCCAGCGCCGTCCCCTGAGTGGGGCAGCATCGCCTTCAATCCTCCCGCATCTCTGCTGATTGCATCCCGGTGAACCCCGCCCCGATCCTCTACGGATTCCGGCGGGACCGGAGTGTTCAATGAACAAAGAATTATTCGTCTCTTCCACGCCTCATGAAACCAAAGTGGGGCTGGTGGAAGACGACCTGCTCGCGGAAGTCTATCTGGAGCGCGAGAACGAGTACACCTTAGCGGGATCCATCTACAAAGGCCGCGTCACGCGCGTGCTGCCAGGCATGCAGTCGGCCTTCGTCGACATCGGACTGGAGCGCGATGCGTTCCTCTATGTCTCCGACTTCATGGATCTGGAAGAGCACGATGACGACTTGACCGAGGTGGTTCCGGCCAATCGTGGCGTGCAGGACATGCGTCCGCAGTCGGAGCACGCTCAAGCGGCCGGTGCAGCCGAAGCCACTGAGAGTGCGGTTCCGCAAAATGAAGAAACCCGAATCACGGACGAAGGCACGTTTGAAGCCGATGCTTTGAGCGAAGGACAACCCGCGCCGGATGGTGAGGCTGCCGAGCCCGCCAACGGAGGAGATTCGCAGCGGGATCGGGGAAGCTGGCGTGGACGCCGCCGCCGGCGTGGCGGACGGCGCGATGGGCGGGATGGTCGAGAACGCGGGTCTGAACGTGGCAATGATCGCGATCGCGGACAGGAACCGCGCTACTCACGTCCGGCGGAGAGTTCTTCTCGGACTCCGGCCGGTCCCCCTCCGGGATATCAGCCAATTCTGCTGCCTGGAGAATCGATTTCGAAATATCAGCGTTATTCACAGCAGGCTCAACCTGCGGAATCGCAACCGGCAAGTGCGGCCATTCAGGAAGCCGAGGCGAGCGAGGTCGATTCGGCCGTCGCCTCGACATTCCCTGAGGATGAACCGATTTTTGCGGCCGGCGAAACCGTCGCCGAGCCTCTGCACGAAGAGCATGAAGACGTTCGCGCTGCAGCAGAAGAGCCTCTTGAATCCGCCTCGACTACCACCGCGTGGGGACAGGAGTTTGTCCGGCCCGAAGAGCCGAGCGCTCCGGCCGCGGCGTGGAATGAGAGTTCGACAGTGCATGAGGAAGAGCAGCATGAGGAAGTGGTCGAGACTCAGACATCTTCTCGCGAAGAGCGTGCCGAAGAATCACGTTCCTGGAATCGTCACGAACACGAAGAAGATGCTCCTGCCTTCGCCGCTCCCGGGACGATGGAAGAGGAGACGATCGAGGAGGACGA
>DASYYT010000212.1:0-8008 GCA_035949755.1 Candidatus Sulfotelmatobacter sp. | reverse complement strand
TGAAGCTCGACCGATCGGCAGCGCTCAGCGGACGAATCTTGAACTTCTCCCGCCGCTTCTCGCGAAACTCCAGCACGCCTTCTGCCTTCCGCGTATCTCCCTCTTGCTTCAGCACGCGATCGTATTCCGGCCCGAAATGTTCCTTCAGCTTCACGCTGCGCCGCTTGCGCGAAGTTGTATAGGCGAGGGCCGCGATCACAATTAAAGCGATCACCACGACTGCCACGAGAATAATGAGTTGATGTTGATCCATGAAACCTCCCGCTATGTGCGTCGCTATGGGATGCGGTTGGCGGCGAGGAGCGTTGTCAGTCGAAGTCTGAGAAGCTGTGGAAACTGGACCGTGCGGGAAATAATGACCAATACAATCCGGTATTCCCGGTAGCCGTACCGCCCCCGTGGCGCCGTCCGGCGTTCCGCCGGCTGTCGCGTGGGTATACTCGCACTCGCTGCGGCAAGCGGCACGACGCCGAAATCTCATTCCACATCAGCGACAATCCAGCCGCTGAGGTAAGCTGATAACGCACCATGAATCTTCTCCTCTTAGGTCGTGGCAAAACCGGATCGCTAGTTGCCGAAGTTGCAGCCGAGCGAAAACACCACGTCACCGTCACCGGAGCCAAAGAAAACGTTGCCGGAGCCGCGCTTACGGAAGGAAAACTCCGTGGCATTGACGCGGTCATCGATTTCACCGCGCCGCACTGCGTCACCGGCCACATCGAGGCTTGTATCCGGGCTGGCAAGAATATGGTGGTCGGCACGACTGGGTGGTACAACGACCTCAACCGCATTCGCCAACTCGTCGAACAGTGCGGCACTGGTTTGGTCTACGCGGCCAACTTCTCCGTAGGAGTAAATCTTTTTTTCGATGCTGCCCGCAGCGCCGCCGCCGCGCTGCGCCACAACTACTCCGGCCAAATTTTCGAGCGCCATCACATCCACAAAAAAGATGCCCCCTCCGGCACCGCTCTCGCGATTCAGCGCCTCATGCTCGAGGCGAGCGGCAGCCAGGAAGAAGATCTGGAGATCACGTCCTTCCGGGAAGGTGAAGTCGTCGGAATGCACGAGGTCGTCCTCGAATCCGCCGCCGACCGCATTTATCTTTGCCACGATGCCAAGAACCGCCGTGGCTTCGCCGAAGGCGCCGTCCTCGCCGCCGAATGGCTCGCCGGCAAAAAGGGCTTCTACGACTTCAAAGACATTTGGCGGGAGCTGTAGGAATACTGGTGTTCGGACAGCCGCCCTCGGCTATCCGGTCGAGCAAAGCTCGATCGCCGCCGAGCGTTAAGTCCGCCGCGGTGCGATTTTCCCTCCACCTCTATTCGCGCTATCTTATCCCTATGCAACTTCGTGGCTGTGGCACTGCTCTGGTCACTCCGTTCCGGCAGGATGGCTCCATCGACGACGCAGCCCTGCGCAATCTGGTCGCGTGGCAGATCGACTCCGGTATTGATTTTCTTGTTCCCTGCGGCACCACCGGCGAGACGCCCACGCTCACGCACGAGGAATGGCTGCACGTGATCGACTGCACCATCGAGGTCGCCGCAGGACGCGTGCCCATTGTCGCAGGGGCCACCTCCAACGCGACCCACGAAGCCATCGAGAAAGCAAAGGAGCTCGCCACCCGTGCTGGCGTGAACGCGATTCTCACCGCCTCGCCCTACTACAACAAGCCTACGCAGGAAGGCCAGTACCGCCATTTCAAAGCCATCGCCGAAGCCGTCCCCGACAAGCCCATCATTCTCTACAACGTGCCGGGGCGCACCGCCGCCAACCTCGAACCGTCCACTGTGGCGCGCCTCGTCGAGACTCCCAACATCGTCGGCGTAAAAGAAGCCAGCGGCAACATGACCCAGATTGCCGAGGTCATTCACTCGGTTCCGGAAACTTTTATGGTCTTTTCCGGAGACGACGCGGTCACGCTCCCGGTCATCGCTCTGGGTGGAGTTGGAATTATCTCAGTTGCTTCCAACGAAATTCCCCACGAAATGTCCGCACTCACCCGCGCCGCGCTCGCCAATGACTGGGCCACCGCACGCAGCCTGCAGCGCAAATACTTGCCGCTGATGCAAGCCAACTTCATCGAATCCAGCCCGCTGCCGGTGAAAGCCGTTCTCGCTATGATGGGCAAGATCGAAGAAGTGTATCGCTTGCCGCTGGTGCCCATGCGCCGCGACACGCGCTCGCGTCTCCAGAAAGTTGCGGCCGAAGCCGGCCTGATCAGCAGGCCCGCCGGACATGCGGCCGAAGCCCACGATTTCTTCATCTATGAAAATTGGGCTGCCGGCCCGCACAAGATCGTCCTGCACCGCGGCACCTGCGGCCAGTGCAGCCATGGCAAAGGACGTCCCTCGGGCCACGACGCCAACCACTCCCGCTGGCACGGCCCCTATGCGACCTTGCCCGAAGCCCGCGAAGCCGCCCACGCCATGACCGGCGTGCTCATCCGCAGCGAATGCAAGTGCGTGTGAAGAAATTATTGATGGATGATTTTTGATTGTTGATTGATCCGCTTCGTTTTCCTTCGTGTACCTTAGTCCCTTCGTGGTTTCCGCTCTTTGTCGTTCGCTTTGACAAATCAACAATCATCAATCAACAATCATCAATTCATGTCTTTGAAATCTTCCATCGAGCGCCTCTCCGCGCAGGGGGAAGTCGAGCACGACCCCGAAGCGCGCAAGACGTTCATCGAATTCCGCGACCAGCTCACGCAAGGCAAAATCCGCGCCGCCGAAAGAAAAGATGGCCGCTGGACGGTGAATGCCTGGGTGAAGCAAGGCATTCTGCTCGGATTCCGCCTCGGCGCGCTCGCCGATATGACTGCCGGCCTCTCCTTCATCGATAAAGACACCTTCCCTGCCCGCCAGTTCTCCATCGCAGATCGCGTGCGCGTGGTTCCCGGAGGATCGTCGGTGCGCAGTGGCGCCTACGTCGCAGCTTCGGTGATCTGCATGCCGCCAATGTTCATTAATGTCGGCGCCTACGTGGACGAGGGCACGATGATCGATTCGCACGCGCTGGTCGGTTCCTGCGCGCAGATCGGAAAGCGCGTCCACCTTAGCGCCGCCGCTCAAGTCGGAGGCGTGCTGGAGCCCGTCAATGCCGCCCCAGTCATCATCGAAGACGACGTCCTGGTCGGCGGCAACTGCGGCATCTTCGAAGGCACGCTGGTACGAGCGCGAGCGGTGCTGGGCGCCGGAACGATCCTGACCCGCTCCACTCCGCTTTACGATCTGGTCAGAGGCGCAGTCTATCGCGCCGCCGACGGTGTTGTGGAAGTTCCGGAAAACGCCGTGGTCGTCCCCGGCTCCCGCGCAGTCAAAAAAGGCAAAGCGGCAGAATGGAATCTTTCCCTCTACACCCCGGTGATCGTCAAATATCGCGACGAAAAGACCGATAAGGGGATCGAACTGGAAGACTGGCTGAGATAGATCACGTTGATTTCAGGTTCTGGAATTCAGACTCGCTCGCCCACGCCAAACCTCGGTTCACAGGTTAGAACCTCCAGACGCTCTGCAGGCAGCGACCGCAATCCAAACGAAGGCGACCGCACTGCTCACTAACGACAGGATATTTGAGCGCGTTGTAGGACTTGACGTTCTGGTTCTCGCTGATTATGTCTGACTGGCGTCAGAGTCTACCACCAACTTCCCCGCCCCATTCGCCGTCACGCGAATCCGCCCCAGTTTCTGCACCACCGCATTCGCTTCGCGCAGTTTTTCCGCCGCGTACGTGCTCGCCATGCCGATCACCATCATCCCGCCCGCACGCGCCGACTCAATCCCCGCGGGCGCGTCTTCAATCACTAAACAATCCACGGCTGCGACGCCCATCCGTTCTGCCCCCTTCAGATACGGCTCCGGATGCGGCTTCCCGTTGATGACATCGTCGGCGGTGATCAATACTTCGGGAACCGGCAATCCGCAAAACTGCATTCGCGCGCTGGCCAAAAGCCTCGAGCCTGAAGTCACGACGCCCCATCGCCCGTCGGGAATCGATCGAATAAGTTCGACCGCACCCGGCATCGCAACCACGTCCGGATCATGTGCTTCTTCATTCTCGATCTCCGCCGCCTCGGCTTCCGCATCGAGATGGGGCGCAACTCGCCGGATCACCTCGATCGTGCGCACCCCGTGCGCGATCGCCATCACCGCATCGCCATCAATTCCCTTGCGCTGTGCCCAAAGCCGCCATTCGCGGTCTACCGCGCGCGTGGAGTCCACCAGCACTCCATCCAAATCGAAAAGAACGGCTGAACAGGAAAAACCCGGCATTTTAACTTTTTTATCACATCGCAACGAGCAAAATTCCACACCTTAGGGCGGGAATGTTACGCCCCTGTTAACCCTATGTAGCACAGGCATCCTGCCGCGTTTCTCCGCGCGCTCCTCAGAAGCTCTCAGCGATCTCAGCGTTTTAGAACTTTATCGGAGCACCGTACTCCACGATCGACCCCGGCACGCCGTTAACCTGGAATGCCCGGCAAACTCTTTTGCGCCGGCGCCGTGTCTACCGCATCGTGTGCCCGCTGACGCAGCAGCAAATGCCGTTCCCGGAAATGCGCTCGCGCTCGCTCTCCCCATGCCCTCACGAACCAATAATTCAGCCCCGCTCCAATCACTGAACTGGCCAGCGGAATCACCCTCCCCGCCCACTTTTCCACCACCTCCGTGCTGGCCTTAGCCGCAATCCGCTCAATCACGCGCGGAACAAATCTCTGCACCACTTCCTTTTCAACAAACTCGCGGCTTACGTCCAACCCTGCCGCGCTCGCGGCGGCGATCCACAACTCGGCAATCTCGTCATCCGTATTGAACTGAAACCCGTAGAGCAGCGAGAGCTTCTGAATCGTGCGCATGGTGATGGCGGACAGAACCCCGAGATCCGGCACCAGCGTGATCAACCCGCCCAGTCCGAATCCCGCGCCCTCCACCGCGGCCATCTTCATTCCCCCACGAATGATCGAATCGGCCACGATGTCCAGCTCGTGAATTTCCAGCGAAAAGACGCCATGATATCCGGTAATCGGCACTCGATACGCCGCCCGCAGTTGCAGCAAGAACCTATCCGGGTCTACGCGCACCGTCGTGTAAGCCCGCGTCAGGCCGGTCACCAGCGCCGTTTCCGCTCGCCGCCGCAGCCACGATTTGCGTTGCTCTGCCACCACTTCCACCTTACCGCACCGCAGGGGTCAGGGGCCAGGGGCCAGGAACCAGAAATCAGTCGCTTAACCAATAAGCAGTCTAGATTGAGAGGGAACAAAACTAACCTGCCAACCACTGATCTCTGGCCCGCGGCCCCTGATCCCTGTGCTAGCATCATCCTTACTCCATGCCTTCCGGAAGACTGCAAATCGTCCCGCTCGGCGGCCTGGGCGAATTCGGCATGAACTGCATGGCCGTGCGCTGGGGCGATGACATCATCGTCATCGACGCCGGCCTCATGTTCCCCGAGGCCGAACTGCTCGGCGTCGACATTGTCGTCCCCGACATTTCTTACCTCATCGAAAATCGCCAGCGTGTGCGCGGCATCATCCTTACCCACGGCCACGAAGACCACATCGGCGCCCTGCCCTGGATGCTCTCTGAGCTCAAAGTTCCCGTCTGGGGTACCGAGTTCACGCTGGCCTATGTCGAAGACAAGCTCGACGAGCACGGCCTGCTCGACGACGCCGACCTCCGCGAGATGCGCGCCAACGAACGCATCAAGCTTGGCGCCTTCACCATCCATCCCATCCAGGTCACGCATAGCCTGGTGGATTGCGTCGCCCTGGCGATCCATACGCCGCTCGGTGTCGTCATTCACACCGGCGACTTCAAAGTGGATCCCACGCCTACCGACAACAAGCTTTTCGACCTGCATACCTTCGCCCAATACGGAAAGGAAGGAGTGCTCGCGCTCTTCCAGGATTCCACCAACGTCGAGCGCAAGGGCTACACGCCCAGCGAACGCGCCGTTCGCCGCAAGTTCGACGAAGTCTTCGCCCACACCAAGCGCCGCCTGTTCATTTCGTGTTTCTCCTCGTCGATCCACCGCATCAATCTCGCCGTCCAACTCGCCCATGAGCACGGACGCAAAGTCGCCTTCATCGGCCGCTCCATGAACAACTCCGCCGAGATCGCCGAGGACCTCGGCTACATCGAAGTTCCCGAAGGATTACTCATCAATCCCGGCGAGATGAAGAATTTCCCGCCCGAAAAAGTTTGTGTGCTGATCAGCGGCACCCAAGGCGAGCCCATGTCCGCGCTCTCCCGCGCCGCGGTGGACAATCACAAGCATGCCAAAATCGAAAAAGGCGACACGGTCATGCTCTCCAGCCGGATCATCCCCGGCAACGAAAAAACCATTTACCGGATGATCGACCACCTCTTCCGCCGCGAGGCCCACGTCATCTACGAAGACGGCACTTCGCCGCCCGTCCACGTCAGCGGCCATGCCAGCCAGGAAGAGCTCAAGCTCATCATCAACCTGGTCAAGCCGCGCTACTTCATTCCCATTCACGGCGAATACCGCCAACTGAAGCTGCACGCCGAAATGGCCGCGGCCATGCGCAGCTCAGTCGGGAAAGTGATGCTGATCGAAAGCGGAGACGTTCTCGAATTCGACGAGCTCGGCGCTCGCAAAACTGGCCGCGTCAATGTGGGCCGCGTCTGCATCGATTCCGGCAGCCGCACCGACGTGGTCGAAGACCTCATCATCAAAGACCGCCGCCACATCAGCGAAGATGGAATTGTGCTGCCTATCATCGCTATCAACAAGCTGTCAGGAGAAGTTGAGACTTCGCCGGAAATCGTGACCCGCGGCTTCAACATCGGGGAAAACGGATTCCTGGAAGGCGCCAAGCGAATGGTTGAAGACACGCTAGCCCACTCGAGCGAAGAGGAGAAGGCCGACTACGGCGTGATCAAAGAAAAAATACGCGCCGACTTGAAACGCTACATCTCGAAGCAGACCCAGAAGCGGCCGCTGATTATGCCAGTAATCCTGGAGATCTGATCACCTCAGTAGGGACGGACGCATTTCGTCTGTCCAGCGAAGGCGAGAGCCGAGCGTATTGCGGTGTAACGAGGGAAGCTCTACGATGTCAGCGGATTCACCCACCGCAGCCCGGGAAAGCGCGCAAAGTCCCGGTCCGTGGTGTACAGTACGCTGCCGTACTCGATAGTCAAAGCCGCGATCTGCGCATCGGTTACCAGTGGGCCGAACGCCTGCCCTTCGATAACCATGCGGCGAAACAGCGCCCAGTGGTCATCCCCAGGGGTCAAAACCCGCACCACGGACTGATTCAGCCACCCATTTACGACGTCCACTGCCTGCGCTGTGGCGAGCCGCTGTCCCGGCAAACGCGGATCAGTCATGATCCGCACAAATGCCGCGATCGACTGCCACGGAAGCCCTATCATTTCAACACCCCCCATAATCCCTTCCAACCAGTTCAGGGCCTTCGTGTGATGAGCCGAGCCGCTGTCATAGGAGTAAATGAGGAGGTTCGCGTCGACGATGATCACCGGTGTTCCGGTCCTTCGAGATATTCAAGTAAGTCTTCAACCTTATCGAAGTCCCGGGGCAATCCGAGATTGATCGGCGTCACCCTGAATGGTTTTTTGGGAGGCTGTTTCGCGGCTGTTAAACCGCGCCGCAATGTATCGTTCACCACCTGCTTGAACGAATGCCCCGATTTTCGCGCCTCCTTGCTCAAACACACGGCGACGTCATCATCGATTGTTAAAGTAGTTCGCACATCATGATGCTAGCAGTGGAGGCATCATGATGTCAACCGCGTTGAACCGCCGATATGCGGTATCCTAGCCTGCGAAAGCTTGCACATAATGGTCACCCTCTCCGATATCCGCTCTGCACAGTCGCGCATCCATGGCGTTACCGTCCGGACTCGCCTGATCGAATTACCAGAGCCTGGGGTACCCCACGTCTCGCCGCCTTTGCGAGACGCGGGAATCGATGACAGCAGGCGCCTTTTGCTCAAGCCCGAAAACCAGCAGCCCATCGG
>DASYYT010000211.1:0-18648 GCA_035949755.1 Candidatus Sulfotelmatobacter sp. | reverse complement strand
AGCGGCCAGAACCGCGTTCCTCGCCCTCCTGCCAGAATCACAGGATAGAAATTAGAGTTCTTCGCCATCGTCAAAGAATATGCAAAATGCGCATCGCATTCTGACTTCTACATTCTCGTTTCCGGCTCTGTCAGCGCCTTGCCCGGCACATACGCACGCAAGAACTCCACCGACCACTGCGGACGCACGCTTACTTTCTCAATGCTGGCCGGAACCACCACCGCGTCTCCCTTGGCCAGCGTCACCGGATCCATCCCCGCCGCTTCAATCACTCCGCAACCTTCAACTGCCACCAGAATCTGCACAGAATTTTTCCCCGACTCATCGCGCGTCGCCAGTTCCAGGGTTTCTTTCGCCTCAAACATCTCGACCACAAAATAAGGCGCAGCCACTAATGGCGCATGCCGATTCTGACCGATCTGCTCCGGCGCCGGACGCACCACTTTCCCCGACTTCGCATTCTCCTTCACCGCCGCCATGCCATCCTTCAAATGCAATTCCCGTGGCCGGCCGTAGTCATACAGACGATAAGTCGTGTCAGACTGTTGCTGCGTTTCTACGATCACCGATCCCGGCCCCAGCGTATGCACGGTGCCGCCCGCCACGTAGATCATGTCTCCGGTATAAACGTTGACCCAGTTCAGTACTTCTTCCGCGCGGTTCTGGTGAATGGATTTTTCCAGCTCCGCCGCCGTGACTCCCGGCTTCAGCCCCAGCCCGATTTGCGAGCCCGGCTTGGCGTGGGCCACGTACCAGCACTCCGTCTTGCCCCATGGCTGGCCCACCCGCAACGCCTCTGCATCGTCGGGATGCACTTGCACCGAAAGCTTCTCGTGCGGAAAAAGAAACTTGAGCAGCAACGGAAATCGCCGCGGATCGCGCGCCGCCTCCCCGACCAGTTCGCGCTGGTACTGCTCGCTCAACTGCCCCAGCGTCTTGCCGGCCAGCGGCCCGTTCGCCACCTTGCAGTCATCACCGCTCAACCACGCCTCGCCGATCTTTTCGGCGAACCGGTGATTGGGATAAATCGGCGACAGATCCTCCGTCCCCCACGGCCGCGGATCGAATGCAGGTGACATCAACAATGGATAAAGGTTTCCCATTTCAATCCATGCCCAAAAATAAAGACCGCTCGCAAACGGAACGGCCTTCGCTGGACCAAATTATTCTTCTCTGCGTCCTCTGTGTCCTCTGTGGTTAACGTATTGAGCTACAGCGCCGCGAAAAACCTCCGCATGCGCTCCAACCCGCGATCCAACTCCGCCTTCGAAGTCGCATACGAAACGCGGATGTGTTCGTTCGTTCCGAAACCCTCTCCCGGAACCGCCGCTACATGCGCCTCGCGCAACAATCGGCCAGCCACATCAGATGCGGATTTCAGCCCTCCCCGGCCAAGAAAAGATGAAATATTCGGATACGCATAGAACGCTCCCTCCGGAAGAGTGCAGGTCACGCCCGGAATTGCCCGAAGTCCCTTCACCACATGATCGCGCAATTGGATGTACTCGCGCCGCATCTCCTCAACGCACTCCTGCGGCCCCTTCAGCGCGGCCACCGCCGCTTTCTGCACGATCGACGTCGGGTTGGAAGTCGACTGGCTCTGCAGCTTTGCCATCGCGCTCGTTACCGCCGCAGGCGCCATCGCATATCCCAGCCGCCATCCAGTCATCGCGTACGTTTTCGACAGCGATCCCAAAATCACCATGCGCTCTTTGTATTCCCGCAACGCCCCCAGCGAGAAATTCTTCCCGCTGTAGTTCAGGTAGACATAGCACTCGTCCGACAGCACCCAGATGCCGCGTTCGTGCGCCAGGCGGATCACCTCAGTCATATCCTCGGAGCTCATCACCGCGCCCGAAGGATTTGAGGGCGAATTCAGAATGATCACCTTGGTGCGTGGCGTGATCAATTCCGCCACCATCTTCGCGGTCACCCGAAATCCCTGCGCTTCGTCGGCTTCCAGCATCACGCAATTCCCGCCCGCATACCGCACAATATCTTTGAACGACACCCAATATGGAACCGGCAGAATCACTTCGTCGCCATGATCCACCAGAACCTGAATTGCATTGAACAGCGCATGTTTCCCACCCACCGACGCGATGACTTCCTCGCGCCGATAGTCGGAATCGAAATCAACATTGTGACGGTGCGCGATGGCATCGCGCAGTTCGGCGGTACCGCCCACAGCCGTGTACTTCGTGAAATTCCCCTGGATCGCCACAATCGCCGCATCCTTAATATGCTGCGGCGTCGAAAAATGCGGCTCGCCAGCTCCGAAATCGACCACGTCGATTCCCTGCGTACGCAGCTTGTCTGCCTCCGCCACCACTGCCATGGTGGCCGAAGGCTCAATGCGGTTAATTCGTTCCGTCAACTTCAACGCTTCCGTGGTTGCCGTGGTCATGCCTTCTTTTTCCTTTTCTTGGGTACTTCAATCAAATTTACTTCCGCGAGCTTGTACGCCGGATCCAGTTTCTCCCGCAGCTTCTGCTCCACGACTTCGGGTACCAATCCTTTCACCGGGCCACCCGCTTGCGCGACTTCCCGCACCAGTCGTGAGCTTACGTACGAATATTTGTCCGCCGGCATCATAAACACAGTTTCCAGCGTGGGCTCGATTTTCCGGTTCATCAACGCCATCTGCAATTCATATTCGTAGTCGCTGATGGCGCGAATCCCGCGCAACACGCACATCGCGTCAATCGATTTCGCGTACTCCACCATGAGCCCATCGAAGGTAGCAATCCGCACGTTGGGCAGATCAGCCGTCAACTCCTTCAGCATCTCAAGCCGCTCGGACGTGCTGAACATCGGAGTTTTTTCTGAATTCCGCAGGATCGCCACCACCAGCTCTTCAAAAATCTTGGCCCCGCGCTGAATCAGGTCCAGATGCCCGTTCGTCGGGGGATCAAACGACCCGGGATAGATAGCCCTGCCCTTGTTCACGCGTCCTCAATTAAGTCTTATGGCGATGGCGAGCAGCAAAATGCAGCAGCCAAGATTCTAAGCGGCCACCGCTACCAATAGCAATTGCAGCTTGCAGGGAATGCGCATAACAAGGGATGCCCCATGTCTCGCCGCCTTTGCGAGACATGGGAACCAGTTACACGAGCCCCTAGGACTTTCCCCTAACCCCGGCCCTGATTTATACTTTCAGTTTGCCCTAAGACCGTCGATCCTATCAGGAGCAGCTAACTTTTCATGCCTAAACGTACGTTCCAACCCAACCGGCGCAAGCGTTCCAAGAAGCACGGATTTCGCTCGCGCATGAAGACCCAGGGCGGCCAGAAGGTTCTATCCCGCCGCCGCGCCAAGGGGCGCAAGCGGGTCTCTGTGAAACCAGGTTTCCGCGAATAAGTGCTCGCGAATATTAACGCAGGCCTGTCCCGACCCGTAGTCGAAGAGGCCCACGCCCGCGTTCCCGAATCACGCAAGAGTCGAATTCCTGTGACCGCCAGCATTCCTGGAAAATCGCAACACAGCATCGAGCGGCGGAAGGGCCAGGCTGGCTTTCCGCGCAGTTCCCGCCTGTTGCGCCGCGCCGATTTCGAACGCGTCTACAAGCAGGGCCGCCGTCACTTTTCGCCTTCGATGACCATCTTTTACCTGCAGCGCGATCCCGCCAGCTCCAAGTCGCAGGCCTCCGGCCTGCGCATCGGATTTACTGTCGGCCGCGCCCTCGGCGGAGCCGTGCAGCGCAACCGCATCAAGCGTCGCCTGCGCGAAGCCGTTCGCCTGAACCGGCCCTGGCCCGCGGCCCCGGCCGACGTCGTCATCAATCCCAAGAAGTCGCTGCTTGCCACCGACTTCGCCGTCGTCGTCAACGAAGTCCGCCAGTCCTTCGTGGTGATAGAACAGAAGCTGGCAGGCCGAACCAGAGAAGTAGCAGTGGACAGGAAGCCCGCAACCCGGGATCCCGAAGCAGGAAGCCGCTGACATGCGCCAGTTCGCCAAACTCGCTGTGCTGCAGGTCCTGCGAGGCTACAAGTGGGCTATCTCGCCGATGCTGCCGCCCTCCTGCCGCTTCGTTCCCACCTGTTCGGAATACGCCATGGAAGCGATAGACCGTTACGGTGTCTTGCGCGGAGCTTTGATGGCAGTCCTGCGTCTGCTCCGATGTCACCCGTTGGCCCGCGGCGGCTACGATCCGGTCGTGAAAGAAGCCCCGCACACGGTGGAAGCCCGCCCCGCAGCAAACGCTTGCAATATCGGTGCCGCCTCGAGCGTTTCCTCCTCGACGGTTTCGTGGAAGAGCGGCGCCTTAGCGCCGCGTCACCGGCCCGGAACTTTGACGGGCTTTAGCCCCCGTGCCCATCTTTCTCAATATCTGAAACGGAACGCGTAACCCTTTGGCCGAATATCAGAACCCACAACACGAGCCCGGCAGCGAACGCCGTCTCCTTCTCATCTTCCTGGCGACGTTCGTCCTCATGCTCCTGTTCCAGCCTTTGCTGAAGAAATATCTCCCCACCCCGCCGCCTCCGCAGAAGCAGCCGAGCCAGCCGCTGGCAACGCCGCCGCCCCCGCCTCCTCCGGCGAGCGCCTCCTCCCAATCCAAGCCCTCCACCGCCAAGTCCGTAGCTGCCAAGGAAGCCTCCAGCGAGACCGAAACCGTCATCGAGAACGATCTCTACCGCATCACCTTCACCAATCGCGGCGCCCACGTCAAATCCTGGATCCTGAAAAAATACGACAACGACGCCGAATCCGGCCCGCTCGATCTGGTCAACTCCGCCGCCGCCGCCCAATACGGTTATCCCCTCTCGCTCTGGACCTACGACCCGGACCTCCGCACCAAACTGGATTCCGAGCTCTACGTTTCCAGTAAAGAAGGCAAGCAGAGCACTCCCGTCACCCTCACCTTCGAATACGCCGACAAAGACCTCGCCGTTCGCAAGACCTTCACCTTCGACAACACCTATATCGTTAAAGTCGAAACCAGCGTCACCTCCAACGGCAATCCCGTTCCCGCTCTGCCCGCCTGGCCTTCCGGATTCGGCGATCAAACTACTGCCCCCTTCTACGCCGCCGGTCTCATCGACTATCAGTACAACAAGAACATCGAGCGCGTCGCCATCAAGAAGATCAGCGGAGGCGCCACCCTTCCCGGCCCATTCCACTGGGCTGGCCCCACCGACCAGTATTTCGCGGCTGTGTTCATTCCCGACGATCCCAACTCCGTCGCCATGGTCACGTTGCGCAACTCGCTCTCCATCCCGCACGACCCGCGCAACCCCAACGACAAGGAAAAGACGAACGTGGATGTCGTTGGCGCCGCCGTCGGTAACCTGCACGGTTCCACTTCCGAACGCCTTTTCGCCGGCCCCAAAGAACTCGATGTCCTGCAGAAAATCTCCATCCCCGGCGTCTCCGGCGCCGAGACCAACCTCAGCGGCCTCGTCGATTTCGGTTGGCTCGGCCCCATCGCCAAGCCCCTCTTCATCTGGCTCCGCTGGACCTATTTCCACATGGTCCCCAACTGGGGTTGGGCCATCATCGTCCAGACCCTGATCATCAGCATTGTCCTGATGCCGCTGCGCGTTTATCAGATCCACTCGATGTACAAGATGCAGAAGATCGCGCCGCAGATGAAGGTCATCCAGGACAAGTACAAGAAGTACAGCATGCGCGATCCGCGCAAGCAGGAAATGCAGAAGGAGATCTACGCCCTGCAGCAGAAGGAAGGCGCCAACCCGCTCGCAGGCTGCCTCCCCATGCTCATCCAGATGCCCTTCCTGTTCGCCTATTACCGCATGCTGGGCACCGCGCTCGATCTGCGCCACGCGCACTGGCTCTGGGTCCACGACTTATCCGCCGCCGATCCCATTTATGTGTTGCCGGTTTTGATGGTCATCAGCAGCCTGCTCACCCAAAAGATGACGCCGCAGGCCGGCATGGATCCCCAGCAGCAGAAAATGATGAACGTCGTCATGCCCCTGTTCATGGGCTTCATCTTCTTCCGCCTCGCTGCCGGCTTGAACCTGTATTACGCTGTCGTGAACCTGATCGGAATCGCCCAGCAAGCGGTCATGAACCGCACGCGCCTGGGCCGCGAAATGCGCGAACTCATGGCCAAACGCGCCCGCAAGAAAGAGAAATGAAGCTCTTAGCCATTAGCTCTTAGCTTTTAGCGAAAAAGTCAGACACCTGTCGAGCACAGGACGACGGATTCCACCGCTAGGGGGAAAACTTCCGAGGTGGCGAGATTTAAGCTAGAGGCTAAAAGCTAAGAGCTAACAGCTGAGAACCGAAGAGTCACCCATGTCCATTCCCGATAAACTCGCTGCCGCCAATAAAATCAACGAATTCCTCCAGGCCGTCGTCACCCACGGCGGACTTCGCCTGAAATACCGCATCGTGGTCGATCCGCCATTGCCCGAGAACCGCGATTGGGAGAAGCCGGAAATCCTCGTGGATTTCGCCGGCCCCGACTCCCCGCTCCTGCTCGATCGCGGCGGAGAATTGCTGCGCGCCCTCGAATTGCTCGCCCTCGAGATGCTGCGCCTTCCCTCTGGAGAACACGAGAAGGTCTGTTTCGACTGCCGCAATCATCGCGCGCAACGCATCCAGGAACTCCGCACCGCCGCCGATGTCGCCGCCGAAAATGTACGCCGCACCGGAACTCCCTATCGTTTTAGCCCCATGTCTTCCCGCGAGCGCCGCATCGTTCACCTCGCCCTGCGCGACCAAGCCGACCTCCGCACCGAAAGCGAAGGCGAAGGCATGCGCCGCTGCCTGGTCGTCTTTCCCAAGGACTACAAAGCAGCCCCAGGCAAGCCCGCCCCACGCACGTTGCCGTGATAGCGGTATCACCCGCAGTGGAAGGAGGATGTCAGAAGTTATAAGGACGAAGTTAAAAGGAAGAAGGAAACCAAGAAAACTCTGCCACTGCGTTCTGCCGTATTAAGTCTGAATTTCTTACTTCTGCCTTCTTCTTCTGCCTTCTTCCCTCCGAATCCCGCTTGCATTTCCCACCCATTAATCAACCGGATTCCTAACTCCCCTGATTCCCCCCGGCAAAAAGCAAAAGGGGCGGCCGAAGCCGCCCCGACAAACTGACCCCTGACCCCTGACCCCTACTTTCCCGCTCCCGCCGCCTTCGCCGCCGGCATCATTCCCGCGATGCCCATCGACTCGATCCGGCTCAACACGTGCTCGACATCGGCCCCGGTATCCACGCAGGCATCCACATACGGATGCCGCGTCCCGTCGGCATGCAGCACCAGCACGCTGATCTCGCCATTCGCTTTCTTCGCTATGTACGGCAGATGATGCCGGTCGTTGCGCGTCAATGTAGCGCCCAGCACCACCAGGTCAAATGTGGACTTCCTCAGCGCCTCGTCCACCGCCTTGCGTCCCAACGCCTGCTGCACGGAGTGGCCGGCTTTCTCCATCGCCGCGGCCTGCGTTTTCAAAACGTCCTCGTCGCCTTCGCCATAAAGAATTCTTAATTTTGCTTTTGCCATTGACTCCCGTCCTCACTTGGCACCCGACGCACCGGCGCCTGCAACTGACGGTAGCAACCGTCCCGCCCCCAGGAAACATCACCGAAGGTCCAAGACGAACGACACTATTTTGCCGAAATTCTTCGCCCGGCCCCCTAAAATCCTTCCCCTCCAAGCCCATCCGGCGCTACACTTTTGCGCGGAGGCTTTCCCCCATGTTCGCCACGCACGTCTGGAGAGCAATACTCATATCGTTATTGTTGAGTCCCGCGCTGTTCGCGCAATCGGGCGCGAATTCGGCGACCACGACCTGCAATCTGGATGACGGCCGCCAGGTTTATGTGCGCTACACCCCAGTGCCCACCAATAAAGAGAGGATTCAAAACGGCAAGCCCTTCACTCCGGGCGGCACTCCCATGACGCTGTTCACCGAGGCGCAACTCAAGCTCGGCAGTTCCCTGATTCCCATCGGTGCCTACACCCTGTATCCATTTCCCGCAAAGAACAACTGGACCCTGGTCGTGAACAAGAACGTCACCGCCGGCGCTCCCTATGATGAGAAGCAGGACATCGCCCGCGCCCCCATGGAGACCGCACAAGTCGAGCAACCCGCCGATGCCCTCGAAGTCGCCTTCGCCCACGTCGGCGCGCAATGCACCTTGCGCATATACATCGGCAAATCCGCCTCCTTCGCCGACTTCACCGCCAAGTGACCGCGCACTTGCGGCCGTGAGCGCAGCGGGAGCCCGCAGCGGTCATCCTGAGCGTTCTTTGTGAAGGGTCTCTAGCAGAAAATCTTTAGGAACCAGCGATGCCTGTCGATCGCAGTTCTGATCCCGCGATGACAATCACTGCCCCGGCGCCTTAACCGCATTCTCGTTCTTGGAAATCTTCCCGTCGCCCGTCGGATGATTCCCCTCCCGCGTCCCCAGCCCGATCACCATTGCCATGTCCTTCGGATAAACCACATCCCGCCCGCGCGCCAGGAAGTGGTAGTAGATCGAACTGGCCGCTCCATACGCGCCAAAACCAGTCGCGACTACCCGTGAACGCGCCGCCATCCCGATGGCCATGCCAACAAAACGGAACCCCGACGCTCCATTGGCCGCGCTGCCCCCGACGTCCCCACCGCCCCCTCCACCATGCAGCCCGCGGTCTCCATCCGGAGTCGCCGACGCTGCCGCCATCATCACCTGTATCCCGGTCGTCAAATACCGCGTCTTCGGCGTCGTGACCTGCGCCCCGCCTTCGGAGTCCAGCTTCAGATGTTCGCCCTTCGCTACGGCCACTCCTTCCAGGCTGGTCTGCACCTTTTCCGCGATCCCGTTCGGCGGCGCGACCTCATGAAACAGAATTCGCAGCTGCCCGTTCCGCGCCAACCGCCGCGCCGGCTGCGCCTGCATCACCGATCCCCGAATCACGCTGCCCTCCGGCAAAATTAAATGATCCGATACCACCAGAGGCTCCGTTATCATCGCCTCCACCGCTTCCCCTTTTTTGGAAGTCGCCGAACTCAGCGCCGTGATCAGACGCGCATGCACCACGCTGCCCATCGGTGGCGGCGTTCCAATCCCCATCAGATCTTCCGCCTTCACCGACTCCGCCCCGAAATCCAGCGGCTGCAGCAAGTCCGCATTGAAACTCGTCCCCGCCTCAATGTATTGCGGATGCACCGGCAGCTGCGCGATCGCCAGCCGCTTCAGCTTGTGCAACTTTCCCGGAGCATGGATCTGCGCTTTCAGATCGCTCCACTGCTGTCGAACCTGCTGCTTGGTCGCGCTCACTTTCTTCGCCGCCGCATCCTGCACCTTGTTCTTCTTCTCCGCATTCCCCTTCGCCGGGACAAAACTCAGCACCCCATTTGGCGCCGGCGACGCCACCGTCTGAATCGGCACGTGACGCCCATCGTTCATCACCAGCTCGTCAAACTGCACGTGCACCGCGCGCACGGGAGAAAAATCTCCGTCCATCGCATCCAGCGTCCTCACCCGTTTCGGCACAGCATCGATCGCCGCCACCTTCCCCTTCACCGTCGTGCCCACCGGAATCAGCAGCTTGTCGAACCCATACACCGGCTCCGTCGTCTTGCCACAGATCGCCTGCCCGACGCTCTTGATCCGCACCTCGGAATCCAGCGCCACCTTGATCGGAGTTCCCGCCGGCAGACTCATCTCCAGCGTCACCGGCTCCGGCATCGCCTGAATGGTCGGCGTCTCCTCCTCCTTCTTTTGCTCCTCCGGCGTACGCAACTTCAGCGTCTGCCCCACACACGTCACGCTTGCTACAACCAGCAAGCCTGCCCATACCGCGAGCCTTCCACGACTCCAAACCATAGGCACACCCTCAACCAGAATCCTTCCAACCTGCCAGCTTTCCACTATGAAGTCGTAGGACAAATAATGGTTGTAACCGCCGCCCCGATTCGATGGCGGCGAAAAGTCCTTGACATTGTACGCTTTGCCTCCCACGCAGTGAGTTCTTTGAAGGGGTTTCCTTCGTGGACCTTCGTGCCCTTCGTGGTCCCCGATTTTGACTTTACCGCGCGACTCCCGATTTCTGCGACAATTCCTCCATGCGTTCCCTCCTTTTGCCCCTCATCGCCGCCACCGCAATAGCGCAGACGGGTCCGCGCCTCGAGATCTCCCACACCACCGAGAGCCTTCGCGGCGTCAGCGCCGTCTCCCGTCAGATCGCCTGGGCCAGCGGCACCCACGGCACCTATCTCCGCACCACCGACGCCGGACGCACCTGGACCCCGGCCCAGGTCCCCGACGCCACTCAGCTTGACTTCCGCGGCGTCGTCGCCTTCTCCGCTGACGAAGCTTTCTTAATGTCCGCCGGCCCCGGCGACCACTCCCGCATCTATCACACCTCCGACGGCGGCCAGCACTGGCAGCTCCAGTTCACCAACACCAATCCCAAAGGATTCTTCGATTCCATGGTCTTCTGGGATCCCAAGCACGGCGTGGTCCTCGGCGATCCCGTCCCCGACGAAGCCGGCAAATTAAAATTCGAACTTCTTGAAACCGAAGACGGTCAAACCTGGAAATCAATTCCCCCCGCGCAACTCCCCGAAGCCATCCCAGGCGAAGGCGCCTTTGCCGCCAGCAACACCTGCCTCGCCATTGTCCCCGCCGGGGCGCCCGATCAAAATCTCTGGTTCGCCACCGGAGGCTCCGCCGCCCGCGTTTTCCACTCCCCTGACCGCGGACAAACCTGGCAAGTCTTCGACACTCCCATCCTTCACGGCCCCGACTCCGCCGGAATCTTCTCCATCGCCTTCCAGGACCCGCTCCACGGCGTCATCGCCGGCGGCGACTACAAGCGCCCTAAAGAGGACGGCCCCGAACTCGCCTTCACCCTCGACGGCGGCCACACCTGGACCGTCGCCCCCATCAAGCCGCAAGCCTATTTCTCCGCTGTAGCCTATGACCGCGCCGTCATCCAGGCCGCCGCCCGTCAGGCCGCCAATGAAAAAGCCCTCGAGCAAAAAGGAAAGAAAATCCGCGTCAAGCCCATCGCCCCTGAGCGCCTTTTCGTAGTCGGCCCCGACTTTATCTTCGACTACCACCTCCCCAACAACCCCCACCGCATCGGCGGCAAAAAAAAGCAAGGCGTTGCCTTCAATGCGGTCAGCGCCCTGCCCGATGGCGGCGCCCTGGTAGTAGGCCCCAAAGGCACCATCGCCTTCATCCCCTGATGTTGGGGATGGCCCGACGTAGGCAGTTTCTATCTGGAGACAGCCGCCCCATCAGGTTTGAACATGTAGGGACAGCCGCCCTCGGCTGTCCGTCGAGCGTAGCTCGACTGCCTTTCCCCTGCGCCAGCAAGAACTTCCGTCCTATTACCAAAGTCCCATCCCTTCCTGTCCTTTGCATTCCTCACCACATGTCCGAAGATGAAGAAGATTAACCAGCTCTCATCTCCCCCAACGTGAACACTATGAAAAAACTCTCTCTAGCCCTCGTCTTTGTGACCTCTACCGCGGTCCTGATGTCCGCGCAATCGCAACCCGCGCCCTCGACCGTCACCACCCAAACCGTGACCACCACCACGGTCGCAACATCGTCGACGGCACCGGCATTCCCGACGGCGACACCCACGGTTTCCCGCACCATCAAGGCCATGCACTATCGCCTGCAGGGCGGAAACGTCAAAGTCGATTTCCAGGGAACCGATCTCTCGCAGCGCGCCTCGGGTGAAGCCAAGGTCGAAGGCAAGAAAGTGAATTTTGAAATCGACGCCAAATTCACCGGCTTCGAAGACGCCACCAAGTTCGGCCTCGAATATCTCACCTATGTCCTCTGGGCCGTCTCGCCTGAAGGACGTCCCGTCAACCTCGGCGAACTAACGCTCGATCACCACGGCAACGCCCAAGTCAAAGCCCACACCGATCTGCAGACCTTCGGCATGATCGTCACCGCCGAGCCTTACTTCGCCGTCAGCCAGCCCGGCAACATGGTCGTCGCCGAGAGCGCCGCCATCAGCGGCGCCGCCACTGAGAACATCGACGCCAAATACGAATTAGTCACCCGCGGCACCTACTCCTCCACCAACACCCACATCAACGACGCCATCTTCGGCATCGACAACAAGACTCCGCTTGAGCTTTTCGAAGCCCGCAACGCGATGCGCATCGCGCACATCGCCTCCGCCGACAAGTACGCGGCCTCCATCATCGCCAAAGCCAGCCAGCAGTTGCTGAATGCCGAAACTCTCTACCGTCAAAAGCAGAAGAAAGAAACGGTGGAAGTCGCCGCTAAAGAAGCCACCGAGACCGCCGAAGAAGCGCGCCTGATGGCCGTCAAGCAGAAAGCGGAAGAGGAAGCCCAAGCCGCCGCCGCTGCCCGTGAAGCCAAGGCCCGTGCCGACGCCGATGCCGAAGCCAGGCGACGTCTCGACGCCGAAGCTGCCCGCGCAGCCGCCGACCAAGCCCGCATCCAGGCAGAAAAAGATCGTGCCGCCGCCGAACAGGCCAAGGCCGAAGCCGAGCGCATGAAGCAGGAAGCGCAAGCCGCCGCGCAACAGGCCGCGCAAGAGAGGGAAGCAGCTGAAAAGGCCAAGGCCGATGCTATCGCGCAGCAGCAGGCCCTCGCAGCCGAAGCCGACAAAGCCAAAGCCGCCGCCGCCCAATCCGAATCTTTACGCCAGCAGGCCGAACAGGAAAAGGCCGAACTCCGCGCCCGCCTCCTGCAGCAGCTCAACTCCATTCTCGCCACCCGCGACTCCGCCCGCGGCCTCATCGCCAACATGTCCGACGTTCTGTTCCGTAGCGGCAGCTACGAACTTCTGCCCGCCGCCCGCGAGCGTCTGGCCAAAGTTTCCGGCATCATCCTCGCCTATCCCAGCCTGCACCTCGCCGTCGAAGGACACACCGACAGCATTGGCAGCGATGACTACAACCAGGCTCTATCCGAGCGCCGTGCCCAATCTGTACGCGATTATTTCGTACAGCAGGGAATTCCTGCCGCCTCGGTGGAAGCCCACGGCTTCGGCAAGACCGAGCCCATCGCCGGCAATGACACGCCCGAAGGCCGCCAGCAAAATCGCCGCGTAGAACTAGTCCTCTCCGGCGACGCCATTGGCAACGCCACCGGAGCCGTCACTCCCACCCCGACCTCCTACACGGTCCCCCAGCAATAAAGGCGGGGACGAAAAAACTCACGTAGGGACGGACGCATTTCGTCCGTCCCGCTTTTAAAATAGCCCCGACAACATTTTTGTGTGGGGACAGCCGCCCTCGGCTGTCCGCTGCGCGCAGCGCAGCGCTAAACGTCGAACCAGCAGTCCAAGGTGGAAGAGCGGCCCTTCGGAGCTTGCCCTGACCCCGTCGATGGGGCCGCGAACAGCGTTCCAACTCATTCGGGCTTCAGCCCCGTGCCTGGAATTCCGGTGTCCTCACACTCCGCCCCGACGCGCTAAACTAAATCCTCGTCTTCTTCCGGAGGCCCCATGCCAGACTCCCAAGACCAGCACCTGCGCGAAAATCTCCTCTACCTGATCCGCGGCGGCGGAGCCCACGCCAAATTCGACGACGCCGTCCGCGACCTCCCGCCCAACCTGCGCGGCAAAAAACCCGCCAAATTCCCGCACTCCCCCTGGATGCTCCTCGAGCACCTCCGCATCGCCCAATGGGACATCGTCGAATTCAGCCGCAGCGAAAAACATGTATCCCCGAAATGGCCTGAAGGATACTGGCCGAACGCTCCCGCCCCGCCCAGCGCCACCGCCTGGACCAAAAGCATCCAGAAATTCCGCGCCGACCAGAAGGCGATGCTCGACCTGATTGCCAATCCCAGGACCGATCTGTTCGCCAAAATTCCCTGGGGCGATGGTCAGACGATTCTTCGCGAAGCCTTGCTGGTGGCCGACCACAACGCCTACCACATCGCCCAACTCATTGACGTCCGCCGCCTCCTCGGCGCCTGGAACGGCTAGCGAAGACCATTGGATCAAGCTGGTTTCGCAATCGGAGCACGGAACTCCGAAATCCTCCGTGCCTCTGTGCCTCCGTGATCAAAGAGACCCTCGGGCCGTTTCCGGAATACCACCCGCACTCCCTCTCTCCACCGCTCGTCAATCCCCACAAATGCCCACTCAATCTCCGGCGCAATGTACCGCAAGATCGCATCGGTCGCCGGATGCACATGCAGCGCCGGCGCCACCAAGAACAGCAGCGGCGGCGCCGCCGACAACTCTCGCCCGCCAAAATATCCAAACTTCATAAACTCCCCGCGCCCGTGATGCCACTCCACCCGCGCCCAATAATCCAGCCCCTGCAGCGGCAAATGAATGTCCTCGTCCGCCTTCAACTCCAGCACCGCCAGCCGCCCCTCCTGCGTCAACGTGAGCACATCGATCATCGCCCGGTCCGCCGCCGAAAACGCCGGCACCTGCGAATACACCGACTCTGTCTCCAGTCGCTCATCAATTACGCTCACGTCCGCCCGCACCAGCGATTCCAGCCACCGCTCCGGATGCATCCGGAACAGCCGGTCCTGCCGCGGCCCGTAAGGATGCCGCGCCTCCCGCAATGCCCCCAGCAACTGCACAAACAGCGCCCAATTGCGATCCTCAAGCACGCGCTCTTCCGCGCCCACACCAAACACGATCTCCTGCTTGCTGCGGAACGTCACCTCCTCCGCCCCCATGCGCGCCCGCGCAAACTCCAATCCGCGCCAGCGAAACGAAATCTCCGCCGCCGACAGCACTGCCACTTCGCAATTGGGCAGAATCCCCTGTACCCGCGCGATCGACTCCGCGAACCGCTCCAGCGCCGCCGTCTCATTGGTCGCATGCACCAGCCGCGTCGCCACATTCCCGCGATCGGTGCAGTCGATCTCGCTTACCGAATCGTCTCGTTCATTGAATTCATACAACCGCCACTTCGCCGCCCTCCGATTCAGATTCGCCATCCGCTCCCGTATCAGCCCCGAAGATCCCGCAGGCACAAACAAAATCAGCCCCTCCACCAACCGAGGGTGCCCCACTTCTCCCTGCCGTTGGGAGAAGTGGGGATTTTCTCTGCACACATCCAGCCACAAAATCCCAAACGTCAAAGCAGCATCAATCGAACTCTGCGTCTCCGAAGCATTCACCCCCAGCACCGCAAACGCCTTCTGCCCTGCTCGTATCATCCCCCGCGCATAAATCGGCCCAAACGATTTCTCCAGATCCACTCCCGAACTCAGCCGCGCCACCGCAAACCCGGGAAACTGCCGCTCCAGCGCCCGCCTTAGCTTCGGCTCGTACGCCGCCCGCGCCGCCCTCTTCGCCGTTGGAGACCGCCGGTCCCGCTCCCGGCAAATTTCCAACTTCGTCGGACGCGCCTGCCCCAGCCGCTGCACTGCCAGCCGCAGCACTCCGTTCTTCACCTCCGCATCCAGCACTCGCCGTACCGCATTCCGCTCCGCCGACCACAAATGCAGCAGGCACTTGTTGTGCTCCCCCGAAATCGAATACTTCGCCTGCCCCAGATCGAACGCCACCGCGCCGTCCTCCAGCACCACCGCGCCTGCAGCCTCGTTCAGGAAATCCGCCACCGTCCGGCTAAGCATCTCTGGAGTCATGCCAGAATTGTCCACATTCGCCCCGGCCGTGTCTGTGACAAGTGAACATCGTTGTGTCGGGCCCTGTGGATTTCCTCCGTGTTCCCCTGTGTCCTCTGTGGTTGTGGTTTGTCGGTCTTCGTCGACGGACCACCTGTGGGATAATGAACTCTAGGGAATGCCTCCGAGTCCTCCCGCAAAACGCAGGCATCTAATCAACGTGGATCAAATTATTAAGGACAAATCCCGCTTCTTCTTCGAGCATTACGGCCTCACCGAACGCGACCTCGAGCGCTACCTCGCCGCCGCCCTTTCTGCCGGAGGCGATTACGCCGACCTCTACTTCGAATATCTCTCCTCGACCTCGCTCATGGTCGACGAATCCATGGTCAAGTCGGCCTCGCAGGGCATCTCCGCCGGGTGCGGAGTCCGCGTCGTCTCCGGCGAGCGCACCGGATACGCTTACACCGACGACCTTTCCTCCGACCGCATCCTCCACGCCGCCCGCACCGCGGCCCTCATCGCCAGCGCTCCCGCGAAAGCCACGGTTGCTGGATTCCAAAAGTCCGCCGCGCGCAGTCTTTACCCGGTAACTCTGCCCAGCGTTGACGCCGAGATCAGCGCCAAGGTCGAACTTGTGATGCGCGCCGACAAAGCCGCCCGCGCCTACGATCCCCGCATTCTCGAAGTCCGCGCCAGCTACTCCGACGAACTTCGCAACATTCTCGTCGTCGCCTCCGACGGAACCTTCGCCGAAGATTCTCAGCCCTTAGCCCGCATGAACGTCTCCTGCATCGCCAAAACCGAGGGCAACTCCGCCCGCGGCTCTTCCGGCGGCGGAGGCCGCGTCGCCCTCGACTTCTTTTTCGGCGACAAAAATCCCGAATTCTTCGCCAAGGAATCCGCTCGCCAGGCCATCCTCCAGCTCGACGCTCGCGAAGCTCCCGCCGGAGAGATGGAAGTCGTGCTCGGCCCCGGATGGCCCGGAGTCCTGTTGCACGAAGCCGTCGGCCACGGCCTCGAAGCCGACTTCAACCGCAAGAAAACTTCCGCCTTCGCCGGCCTCATCGGCAAGCGCGTCGCCAGCGAAAAATGCACCGTCGTCGACAACGGCACCATGCCTTGGCGCCGCGGATCGTTGAACGTCGACGACGAAGGCGAGCCCACCCAGGAAACCGTCCTGATCGAAAAAGGAATCCTGAAAGGCTATCTCAGCGACAAGCTTTCCGCGCGCCTCATGGGCATTCACGACACCGGCAACGGACGTCGCGAATCCTACGAGCACATTCCCATGCCGCGCATGACCAACACCTACATGCTCGCCGGGCAAGATAATCCCGAAGACATCATCCGCTCCGTCAAGCATGGAGTTTACGCCGTCAACTTCGGCGGAGGCCAGGTCGACATCACCAACGGCAAATTTGTCTTTTCCGCCAGCGAAGCCTACATGATCGAAGACGGCCACATCACCGCCCCGATCAAAGGCGCCACGCTGATCGGCAACGGCCCCGACGTCCTGACGCGCGTCTCCATGGTCGGCAACGACCTGAAGCTGGACGAAGGCGTAGGCACCTGCGGCAAAGATGGCCAAGCGGTCCCGGTAGGCGTCGGCATCCCTACGCTAAAAGTAGATCGCCTCACCGTAGGCGGCACCGCCAGAAAAGATCCCGGTGGCTTCATGCAGTAAAATATTGTTTGCCACGGATTACACGGATCTCACAGATATTTCAAGGGCCTGTTACCTGAGCCAAGCGAAGGCCTTATGCATTTGCTTTCTTTCGTGTCCCTTCGTGCCCTTTGTGGGTAAAGATTCTTATGTCCCCAACGGAACTCGAAACTAGAAACTCGAAACTCGCCACCGACCTCCGCGAAGTCGCCCAGGACATCGTCGCCCGCGCTATGGCCGGCGGCGCCACCGCCGCCGAATGCGTGGTCCGCGAAGGCGACGAGTTTTCCACTTTAGTCCGCCTCGGCCAAGTCGAAACCCTCAAAGAATCCGGCTCCAAATCCATCGGAGTCCGCGTCTTTTTCGGACAGCGCGCCGCCAGCACCTATTCCTCCGACTTCTCCCGCGCCGGCCTCGACCGCATGGTCAGCTCCGCCCTCACGCTCGCCAGGATCACCTCCGAAGATCCCTTCGCTGGAATCCCCGCCGCCGATCAACTCGGCCAGCTCAAAGGCAATCTCGATCTCTACCACGAAGACGTCTACTCTCTGCCCGGCCCTGATCGCATCGACTACGCCCGACGCGCCGAAAAAGCCGCCCTCGACGCCGACCCCCGCATCAAAAATTCCGAAGGCGGATCCTTCGACGCCGCCACCGGCCACAAAGTTCTCGCCAACTCCCACGGATTTGTCGGCGAATACTCGCGTTCCTACTGCTCCGTCGCCGCTGTCCCCATCGCTCAAACCGAAGCCGGAGCCATGCAGCGCGACTACTGGTATTCGGTCGCCCGCACTCTCGAAAAACTCGACGCCCCCGAGAAAGTCGGAAAAATCGCCGCCGAACGCACCCTCCGCCGCCTCGGTGCCCGCAAAGCAAAAACGGCAAGAGTCCCCATCGTCTTCGATCCCATGGTCTCGACCTCGATCCTCGAGCACATCTTCGAAGGCATCAACGGGGACTCCGTCTACCGCGGCGCAAGTTTCTTAGCCGGCAAGCTCGGCCAAAAAATTGCCGGAGACAACGTCACCGTCATCGACGATGGCACCATCCCCGGCGGATTCGGCACCAGCCCCTTCGACGGCGAAGGCATCCCCACCCGCCGCACCATCGTCATCGAAAACGGCGTGCTCAAGTCCTACCTCCTGAACACTTACACGGCGAAAAAATTAGGCCTGCAGACCACCGGCAACGCCTCGCGCGGTCTCGCCGGCACTCCCGGCATCGGCCCCGGAAATTATTTCCTGCAACCGGGTCCGAAATCTCCCAAAGACCTGATCGCAGGAATCAAGGAAGGCTTGTACGTAACCGAATTCCTCGGTCAAGGCGTGAACCTCGTAACCGGCGATTATTCTCGCGGCGCCTCCGGACTCTGGATCTCCAACGGCGAACTCACCTACCCCGTCGAAGAAATCACGGTCGCGGGCAACTTAAAAGAAATCTTCTTCAACATCTCCGAAATCGCCAACGACCTCGAATTCCGCGGCGC
>DASYYT010000210.1:0-15063 GCA_035949755.1 Candidatus Sulfotelmatobacter sp. | reverse complement strand
CACTGTTGCGTGCTGATCTGGTGCTACTACCTGCTGGTGCCCCAAACGGCTTCGTCTCCGAAACCTGCCCCCCCGTTGCCCGAGCACAACCTCGAACTGTGGAACCGCGAACTCGAGAGGCTTTTACAACAATGACACTTGCCATCATTCTGATCATCGCTGCCGCGCTCGGTCTCATTTTCATTATTCGCATCACAGTTTCGCAGAGGCTGCAGATCGCGCCTGCCAGCCTCGCGGCACAAATTCAGCCCATTGACATTGGCGCCTTCCGCAACCTGGTCGATCCCGCTGAGGATGAATACCTCCGCCGCCGTCTGCTCCCCGCGCAATTCCGCAGCGTACAGCGCGAACGCTTGCGCGCCACGGCTACCTACATTCAAACCGCCGCACACAACGCCGATCTGCTGGTGCGTCTCGGACAAAACGCCCTCGCGGCAACGGACCACAATACTGCCGACGCGGCGCACCAGTTGGTCGAGAACGCGATCTTGCTCCGCCGCAACTGTTTGTTCGCTCTGCTGCGGATCTACGTCGCTCTGGCCTGGCCGAACGGAAACCGTGCCGCCGCGCTCATCCTGCACCGCTACGAGCAGTTGAACGGCTCCGCCATGCTGCTGGGCCGACTGCAAAATCCGGCATCTCCGCTTCGCATCTCCGCCGGCTTGTGATGCAGCTCACACACGGCCCCAAGGTGTCTTGTGACCGACATCACGGCTCCCCCCCTGGTTCTGGCGCTATCCTGTCGGGCGCATGGCCTGCCAATCCATTAGGTTTACTGGGAGACGACCCAGCCTCCATTCCTTACTTGTTTTCTGCCCTGCTTCTGTTGTAAAACCAGCGAGATTCAATCGTCCCAGCATTTGTGTTTGCTTCGGCAATGTTTCGGGTCGTTGCCAGCGTCCGCTAGCGTTTGCGAGTTCAAGGGAGAATCTCATGTTTCGCACAGTGAAGCTCATATCGGTGTGTGTTTTCGTGCTGCTGTTTTCTTCTCTGCTCTTGGCGCAAGGCGGTGTGGCCAGCGGCGATTTGCATGTCACGGTGAAAGATCCCAAGGGAGACAGCGTTGTCAATGCCGTCGTGACGGTGCGGGACGCGGCCAAGGGTTTAGAACGCACCGCCACTCCCGACGGCCAGGGAGGCTATAGCGCGCGGTTGCTGCCTCCCGGAACCTACACTGTCGTCGTCACTGCTGCGGGCTTCGCCAAGGTCGAGGACACTGGTGTGGCCATCACGGTTGGCGGACTGGTGGAGTTGCCGGTCACGCTCTCGGTAGCCGGCGGAAAAGAAGTAGTGGAAGTCAGCGCGCAGGGCGAACTGGTCGAGACCTCGCGCAGTTCGACCACGGATACGATCGGCCAGCGCCGCATTGATAACCTTCCCATCAATGGCCGCGACTACATCAATTTCACTCTGACCGATTCGCAGGTGGTGCACGATGCCGCCCCCAACCTTGGCGCCGCTCCTACATCTGGATTGAACATGAGCGGCCAGCGCGCCCGCTCCAATCTGGTGAACGTGGACGGGACCGATGCCACCGACAACTCGGTGAACGGAGTGCGCTCCACGGTTTCCCAAGAAGCGGTGCAGGAATTTCAGATCATCACCAACAATTACGCTGCCGAGTATGGCCGGGCGTCGGGGGGAGTGGTCAACATCATCACCCGCTCCGGTTCCAATCAATTCCACGGCGACGTGTACGGATATCTGCGCAACCGGAACTTCCAGGCGGTCAACCCGTTCAGCACCGTCCCCAACCCGGCATATACGCGGGTGCAGGCCGGGGTGGCGTTCGGGGGACCGATCAAAAAAGACAAGACTTTTTATTATTTCTCTTACGAGATTACGCGGCGGCACGAGACAGGATTCTCCAGCATCGGGCAAAATAATTTTGGGCTGACGCCGTTCGATGCTTCAGCATTCTTCGGTGCCCCTGCCGGAAGTGTCAATCTGCAACTTACTCCGGACCAGATCGGCTTTCTGGCGAACCCTGCAGTGCAGATGGCTGTAGCTTCAAATCCAACGGGTCCGTACGCGCAGGAAGTGGGGCAATATTTGGGATTGGTAGGCGCGTCCTCGGGCATGGCGGTCAGTGGAGCTTGGCCACTCGGGTTGACCGGCGGGCATCCGGGACTAGCCGGCTTTCCCACCAGTTGCAACCCAACCCAAACTCAATGCTTTATTCCAGCGTCTTATCAGACGCTGAATTCGCAAATGGGCAACTTCCCAGTGTTTGAAGGCACCAGCCTTTACTCGCTGCGCCTCGACCATAATGTAAGCAACAGTAACCGGCTGATGCTGCGGGCCAATGTCAGCCCGAGCACGGTCACTGGCATTGAGGTCAGCGGCCAGGATCAACCATTTGGACAAAATGCCTACTCGCGCACCTCGCAGCAGACCTATCGCGATGTGGCCGGAACGGTGCAGGACACCTGGACCATCGGGACCAACCGCATCAACGAATTCCGCTTCCAGTACGCGCGACGCGGGCTCTCGTATTTCTACAACACGCAGATTCCTGGCGGCTCGGATCCAGCGGTCAACATTCCCGGTTACGCATATTTCGGACGCGAGCCCTATTCCTACATCCAGCGCACGGAGACGCGTTACCAGTTCACCGACAATTTCTCCTGGAGCATCGGGCGCCATAACACCAAGTTCGGCGCCGATGTGAATTACCTTCCGCTGCAGGCCACCTTCACGGTGAACTACGGTGGGGTTTATGACTTCGGCGCTTTCAGTGCCTCCAGCCTGGGATTTGTCAATCCGGCTCCTGGCAGTCTTCCCAATTTTCCCGATCTCTCGGCAGTGCAGTCGTATGGTGCCGGATTGCCGGGCGACTTCATCCAGGGCCTCGGGAGTCCTAGCGATAAGTTCAAAAACATTCCCATCGGAGTTTTCTGGCAGGACTCGTTTCGCGTGAACCCAAACGTGACTTTGAATTTCGGGGTGCGCTACGACGTGGAGATTCCCCCCAAGTTCAAGCCGCCGCAAGGGCTGGCGCTTCCCGCCTACAATTTGCTCGGGCTGCAGAAAGGCATTCAGACCGACAAAAACAATATTCAACCGCGGATTGGCTTGGCGTGGGACCCGAAGGGCGATGGGAAGACGGTAATCCGGGCCTCGTATGGAATGTTCTACGATCACCCGCTGCTCGGGCTGTACTTTCTGGGCGATGCCTCCGACGGTTCTTCCAGTGGCCAGTTAGCCTTCGCCGGCACGGGCCCCTGCACAGGAGCGGGGAATCCCGGCAACCTCAACGCTATTCCAATTTTTCAAGGATTACAAAGCCTGCCGCAGTGCGCTCCATCGGTATTCCCCCAGGCCAATAAGAATCTCGGCTATTTGCCCAACCAGCAGCAGTTCACGTCTCTGAATTTTCCGCAATCCGTGTTCCTGAACCAGAATTATCTCAACCTGGCGTCAGGCAATCCGACTTTCCTGCCGCTTGGGTTTCAACCGTTTGGTTATCCGCAAGGCAAGAACTTCGTTTACGCCTACTCGCAGCAGGCAAACCTCACGATCGAGCGGGATCTCGGCCATGGCATGGCGCTCAGCGTCGCGTATAACTTCAATGGCGGACGCCACCTCAACCGTCCCATCAACGCAAATACAATCCGCGGCGATTTGATGGTCGCCAACTATGAAGCAGCCTACGGCGACGCCGTGGCCACGCACGGCGCTCCTCCCGCCAGCCCCTTCACCGTCAGCCCATGTAATCCAGCGGGTGGCCCTGCCGGACCATACCCATTTGTCGATCCTGCCCTGATGAATTTCTTTCGGCCCGGCGGCTTGAATCCCTCCATCGCCGCCGGATACTACGCGAGCGGTGACCCGCTCGGTTGTGTGGCGCAGGCCATCGGAATGCTGCAGACTCTGCCTGGATTCAACACTGCCTGCAATCCTGCCCCACCGACATTCGACTATACCGGTTGCGTGCCCTTCGGCGACATGGACGCCAACTACTCCAACGGCAGCTCGGTGTACCACGGGCTGACCGCCAACCTGCGCAAGCGCTACGGCAATCACTATGAATTCCTGGCGTCCTACACCTGGTCGCACGCCATCGACGATTCCACCGATCTGCAGTCAACCCTGACGCCCCAGGACAGCTACTACCCTGGCTACGATCGATCGTCGTCGTTGTTCGATCAGCGCCACCGGTTCGTCTTCAGCGCTGTGTATCAGACCGGCAAAATCCACGGCGCTGCTGGTAAGGTTTTCAGCGATTGGACCTTTGCTCCGGTGATCGACTTCAATTCCGGGCGCCCTTTCAACATCATCACCGGCAATGGCGACAATCTGCAACTCTCGTCTCTGACGGGACGCCCCAACACCACAGTTGATCCCGCCTGTGGCGCCGTCTACAAATCGAAGTACTCGCCGACCGGCCAGTTCCAGGAGCCTTGTGTCAATGGCTTCGTCGCTACGGGAACCGTCCCCACCCTGCTGCAGCTTGATGGCAATCTCGGCCGTAATGCCGGTATCACCCCGTGGACCGTTTTCGACGACATGCGAGTTTCCAAGCGCATTTACTTCACGGAGCGCATCAACATGGACCTGATCGCCGACATGTTCAACATCGCCAACAAAATGAACGTGGCCGCCGTCAGCCCGCTGTTCTCGAATGCGGGAACGCCCACGGCTGCGTATGATCCGCGCCAGTTCCAGTTTGCGATGAAAGTGAACTGGTAGACTTTCGCTGTCGGGCTTATGACATCTCGACCAGGCTGCTGCCTTGGCGAATGCCAACGTAAGCAACTCTTGGCGAGACCTTGTGTTTCTCTGCCGCGATTCTATTTCCTGATCTGAGCAACTCTAATTCCGGCATTCCGAAAGGCACGCCCGCATGTCTGGTCCTGAAATGTCCGGTCCTGAAACCCTGCCTCCTCCGGAACCATCGACCTTACCCGCCCTGCCCCCGCCGCGATCCACGATCCTTCGCGGTCCCAACGGCATCCGCTCCGGCTGGCGCGTTCTGCTGTTCCTTCTGTTTGTTGCCTTGTCCGTTCTCGTTGTCTCGATCCTATTCGGAATTTCTTACTTCTTAATCACAGGGCATGGCCCCCGCGGCCAAGTGGGCGGTTTCGGAATTACTCCCCTCGGACTCGGCATCAGCGAGGGTGTTCTTTTCCTGTTTCCTTCGATTGCCGCCCTCATCATGGCGCGCATCGAGCGCCGCAAGTACGGAGACTATGGCCTGCCTCTGCGCTCTGCATTCGGAAAAAATTTCTGGATCGGCTCGCTCGCCGGTTTCGCCTCCATTAGCGCCTGTTTGCTGGGGATTTTTGCGCTGCACGGTTTTCATCTGGCCGGGCTGGGCATTCACGGCACGACCATCGTTTCGGCCACCGCTGCGTGGGGCGTCACGTTTGTGCTGGTCGGACTGGCGGAAGAATTCTCGTTTCGTGGATATTTGCAATACACGCTAACCACGGGTATCGGCTTCTGGCCGTCTGCAATCCTGCTGTCTCTGCTCTTTGGCATGGCGCACACCGGCAATCCCGGTGAGAGCAGGTTCGGCCTGCTGTCAGTTGTACTGTTCGGCCTGCTTTTCTGTCTCTTCCTGAGGCGCACCGGCAATCTGTGGTGGCCCGTGGGATTTCACGCCGGATGGGATTGGGGTCAGACCTTCTTCTACGGTGTGCCCGATAGCGGCATCAAGCCCTATCACAATCTTTTGAACTCCTGGTTCGCCGGCCCGCCCTGGCTCACCGGCGGCACGGTTGGGCCCGAAGCCAGCGTCTTCACCCCGATCGTATTGGCCCTGGTTGCAATTCTGTTTACGCGCGTTTACCGGGAGAATAAGTATCAGACTTCGGGTGCCGCGCCTAAGATCGCCGGCGACGGACCCCGGGTGTCAGACCTTGACCCTGGAGCGTAGAATCGCGGACTCTGGCGCTGAACGGAGTCCAGCGATGGAAGCCGGATGTTACACTTGCCGCATCCTTGGCGCTTGCCTGGAGTGATCTCCTGAATGCCAGAAACACCAATGTCCACTGCGCGCACCCGTGTGGTCCGCGAACCCCATCGCGCCGTCTACGATCGCGAAACTGCCTACCGCATCCTCGATGAAGGTTTCCTTTGCCACGTCGGATTCGCCGTCGACGGCCAGCCGTTCGTAATCCCGACGTCTTACGGACGCAAAGAGGCCAGCCTCTACATTCACGGCTCGGCCGCCAGTCGCATGTTGCGCCGGATGAAAGAAGGCGTAGCGGTCTGCGTGACCGTGACGTTGCTGGACGGTCTCGTGCTGGCCCGCTCCGTCTTCAATCACTCGATGAACTATCGCTCCGTCGTCATCCTGGGCAAGGCCACCCAGGTGGATGATCCCAACGAAAAGCTGGCAGCCCTGCGTGTGCTCTCGGAGCACATTCTCCCCGGCCGCTGGGACGATTCCCGTCAGCCCAACGAACGGGAGCTGAAGCAAACGTCGGTGCTGCGGGTTCCGATCGAAGAGTTCTCCGCCAAAGTCCGCACCGGACCGCCGGTTGACGACGAAGAAGATTATTCCTTTCCCACCTGGGCCGGCGTGATCCCGCTGGAGATGGTGGCGGGGACTCCGATCAACGACGAGAAATTGGACCCGCCCCGCGAACTTCCACGCTACGCCAGCCACTATTCGCGGAATACTCCAAAGCGGGCGTAGGAAGAAACCATTCCCAACGGTTCCCTGTGTGCCCGGGGTGAGGATTTTGAATTTCTCTAAGGCGCCAGCAGAATTTTCCCCGCGAACTTCCGCGCTTCCATATCTCGATGCGCCTGCGCCGCCTCGCTCAGAGGATACTTCTTCGCAATCCGCAGCTTGAGTTGGCCTTCGGCGATCATGGCGAACAGCGCGCTGGTACGAGCCAGCAGTTCCGCGCGGGTCGCGGTGAAGTGTGCCAACGTGGTCCGCGCCATGTAGAGCGAGCCTTTCTCCGACAGCCTCGCTGGATCTACCGGAGGCACCGGCCCGCTCGACATGCCATAGAGCACAAGCATCCCGCGTAGCCGCAGCACGTTGAGATTTTTCTCGAAGGTCGCCTTGCCCACCCCGTCATAGACGACGTCGACGCCTTTGCCGCCGGTCAGACGCTTCACTTCCTTCTCGAAATCCTGTCGCGTGAAGACGATGACCTCATCGGCTCCAGCCTCGCGGGCGAGCCGGGCTTTGTCCTCGCTCGAAGCCGTCCCAATTACGCGAGCACCAATCGCCCGCGCCATCTGCACCACCAGCAGCCCAACCCCTCCCGCGGCCGCATGCACCAACGCGGTCTCACCCGCCCTCAACTGGTGCGCATCGTTGACCAGATAATGCGCGGTGAGCCCGTGCACCATCGCCGCCGCCGCCTCCTCGTCGGTGATGGAGCCGGGCACCGGCACCAGATGTTCCTCAGGAGCGGCCACGAATTCCGCATAGGATCCCAGGGTTCCGCTCCATGCCACCCGATCGCCTACTTTGACGGCTCTCGCCTGCGGGCCCACTGCGGTGACCACGCCAGAGCCTTCTTGTCCAGGAATAAACGGCAGTGGAGTTCGCAGGCGTCCATCGCGAAATTGCCCATCAATCGAATTCACCCCGGCGGCGGTGACCTTCACGACGGCCTGATCGGCTGTTGCCTGCGGAGCGGGTACGTCCACCAGTTGCATTACTTCCGGCCCGCCGGGATGGGAAACGCGAATGGCTTTCATGATTGGGTCTTAGGTCGTAGGTCTTACGCTTGAACTCATTGAGCTGAGATCCGAGGTCTGAGGTCTCAAGACCCAAGCCCCTACGGTATCAGCAGCAACTTCCCCGTCGTCTTCCTTCCTTCCAGATCGCGATGCGCACGTTGCGCCTCGGCCAGCGGGTACGTGTGCTCGATGCGCAGCTTCAAGTTGCCTGCCGCGATCATGCCAAACACAGCGCCCGATCGTGCCAGCAGTTCGTCGCGCGTCGCAATGTAATTCACCAGAGTCGGGCGGGTCACATACAGCGATCCCTTCTGCGACAGCACGATTAAATCAAACGGCGGCACCGCTCCGCTCGATGCTCCGAACAGCACCATCATGCCGCGCGGACGCAGAACATTCAGTCCCTTTTCGAATGTCGTCTTGCCCACCGAGTCATAGACAACATCCACGCCCTTGCCGCCCGTCAGGCGCTTGGTCTCCGCCTCAAAATCCGTTTGCGTATAAAGAATGATTTCATCCGCGCCCGCATCGTGCGCCAATTTGGCTTTTTGTTCCGTGGAAACGGTGGCGAGCACGCGGGCGCCGATACGATGCGCCATCTGGACCAGCAGCAATCCCACGCCGCCGGCCGCCGCATGCACTAGCGCCGTTTCGCCACGCTTCAGCGGATACGTGTCGTGCGAGAGATAGTGCGCGGTCATCCCTTGCAACATGGCCGCGGCCGCCTGCTCATCGGTCACGCCGGCCGGAATCGGTACCAGCCGGTCCGCAGGGACAGCGGCATACTCCGCGTAAGAACCGAGCAATCCCGTCCACGCGACGTGATCGCCTTTCTTGACCGGCTTCACGTCGGTGCCGACCGCGGTGACCACACCCGCGCCTTCCTGCCCCAGTACGAACGGCAGGGGAGCCTTGTAGCGGCCCTCGCGGAAATAGACATCGATGAAATTGACCCCCGCGGCGGCCAACTTCACCACCGCCTCGTTCGGCTTCGGCTCTGGAACCGGCAACTCCACCAGTTCCATCGCATCCGGCCCGCCTGGTTGCTTGACTTGGATGGCTTTCATGGAAGTCCTGGATTCGAGTCTGCGCTCGAAGGATTCCGAATGGCAAACCATATTACTACCGAGTCCTCTGGCATCAGGAATGTTCACTGGAACGATGACTTATTGCAGGCATCGCTTCAGTCGACTGCCGAGGCCTCCATGTGATTGCTTAGTTCTTTATCCCCCGGACGTTAGCCCCGGGCCGGACCAGCCCGTACACTACCTAAACTGAGCCACTCCGCGTTTTTGAACCCTTTCGCTCGCGATATACTCAAATGTTCATAGACGCATCCTTATATCTGCATGAGACGTACCTCGCCCTTATGGGCCGCAGTTCTAATCCTGGCGGTAATGCCCGCTACGGGCTGTTTGTTGCGTACGCGCCCCGTGGAAGATCGCTATTCGAAGGCTCCGCTCAAGGAGGCTTCGCAGCAAGATCTCATCGACAGTATCAACCAGCAGGCCGACGCCATTCATTCGCTAAAGGAAACGGTTGACATTGACAGCTCTTCGGGCGGCATGAAGAAGGGCCATGTCACCGACTATAAAGAAATCCGCGGTTACATATTGGCGCGGAAGCCGGATTCGCTGCACATGATCGGACTGATGCCGTTCGTGCGCACCACCGCGTTCGACATGGTCAGCGACGGCAAAATGTTCAAATTGTGGATTCCCCCCAAGAACAAATTCGTGATCGGCGAAAACAAAGTGAAGAACCCCAACGCCGATCAGCCGATGGAGAGCATTCGTCCGCAAAATATATACGAGGCATTGCTCATCCCGCGGATTGATCCGAATACGGAAATTGCCGTCATGGAGAACGGCTACGAAACCCTGCATGATGCCAAGGGCCATCGTATTCTGCAGTCAGATTACGAGCTGACGGTAATCCATAAATACGATACTGGCTGGCGAATGTCGCGCAAGATTGTTTTCGCGCGAACCGACCTGAAGCCGCACCGGCTCTTTATCTACGACGAAGATGTTAAGGTGGCTACCGATGCGCATTACGCGGAATACAAAGATTTCAACGGCTATAGCTTCCCCTCGCGCGTCGAAATCTACCGGCCGCAGGAGGAGTTCGACCTCACTTTGAACATGCTGAAGGTGGACATCAATGTTCCCCTGAAGGATGAGCAGTTCGTGCTAAATCAGCCGCCGGGAGCGGTGGTCGTGCATTTGGATCAACCCCAGGCGAGCCAGGCGATGCCGCAAGGCTTGAAATCGCAGTAGCACAAGATTAATAGCTCCATCCCGGGTATTCTTTACCCGGGATTTCTTTTCCTCGGACTTCTCGCTTCTATGACCAACAAAATGGTGGTTGCCAACCTGGTGCAGCGGCCGACTCGGTCGCTGATCACCATGAGTGCCATCGGGCTGGAAGTTGCGATGATCCTGCTGATTGTCGCGGTCTTCTATGGATACCTCACCGGATCGAAAGAGAGCCAGTTGGGCGTGGGCGCGGACCTTATGGTGATGCCGCCCTCCTCCTCGGCCCTGGCCGGCATGTCAGGCGCGCCGATCTCCGTCAAGGTCGGAGATGTGCTGCGGCGCATTCCGCACGTCACGGTTGCGGCTCCGGTAATCTGGGCTTTCAGCCAGAAGCCGCTCGAGATCGTCTACGGAATCGATCTGGCCACCTTTGATCAGTTGCCTCCGAAATTTCACTATCTCTCCGGGGGGCCGTTTCAGGGTCCCCACGATGTCATTGTGGACGACTATTTTGCCGGCATGAACAACATACATGTTGGACAAACGATCCAGGTGCTGAACAATCCATTCCGCGTCTGCGGAATCGTTCCCCATGGGAAGGGCGGACGAAAATTTCTTCCGCTTACAACCATGCAGGAAATGCTCGGCGATCAAGGTCGCGCCTCTGTGTTTTATGTGAAACTGGACGATCCCGCGAACATGGGAGTGGTGGAAGAGGCCATCAAGAAGACGCCGGGTATGCAGCAGTACGCGGTGCGCTCCATGGCCGAGTATCTCTCCATGATGACTCCGGAAAATCTGCCCGGCTTTAACGTGGCAATTCAGATCGTGATCGGGATCGCGGTAGTGGTGGGATTCCTGGTGATTTTTCAGTCCATGTATACGGCCGTCATGGAGCGGACGCGTGAGATTGGAATTTTGAAATCCATGGGCGCCTCGAAGTTGTACATCGTGAACCTGGTGGTGCGGGAGACGCTGCTACTGGCCATTGTGGGAATTATCTTTGGCATCATTCTCAGCCTCGTGACGCGGCGTGTCATCATGCTCGAAAGGCCAGTGCAGCGCCTGTTCTGGAGCAACTGGTGGGTGCTGCGGGCAACTGGTATTGCGATCGCAGGCGCGCTCGCGGGAGCTTTGTATCCCGCATACAAGGCCGCCCAGAAGGATCCCATTGACGCGTTGGCGTACGAGTGAGCGCGTCTGCTCAATATTTGCGCCGCTTTTGGACCCCTCGACTGAAACTGCCCCAGTTTAACTTGGGGCAATTCCCAATCGCGGTCCCAAACAGCCAGCGTCCGAACTCTATCGCGTGAACCCAGGCCGGACGCTGTCGGGCGATAAGGGCTCAGGTCGGGAGTGAGTTACTCTCCCAGATACATGACGTGAACGTACGTCCCCAGCCTGACATTGTAGGCGAGGTACCATCCCGGATGATCGGGATCAGCGTAGATGACGACGTCATCATCGTCCCAATCCCAGTTGTCGACATACGGCAGGTCGAAAGGTGCGACGCTGAAATAAAAGCCGTTGAACCAGAAGCGGTCTGGGCCGCCACCGCCTAGGCGCCAGACGTAGCGGGGACCAAACCCGCCTTCGAAGCGACCGTGCTCCCACGGATGGTCGAGGTGAAAGCGGGCATCGTCGCCGCCGCGCTCGTCGTGGCCAATCCAGCTTCCATCATGGTGGACATGCGGAGCTTCAGGATGGCCTGTCTGGTCGCGAAAGGATTGCCGTGGAGCCTCTTGCCGCTGGCCATTTTCACGCGGCGCTTGCTGGGGCGCACCTTGGTGGGCAGCTCCGCGAGAAGGCTGCGGACCGCGGCTGGGAATGTATCCGCCGCCCACTCGTCTCGCACTTCCGCCTCGGTTTTCGCTGCCTCCTGCGCGGTTTTCGTGTTGCGCGACAGCGGGAAGAGACATCAGCAGAGAGCCTATGATCAACGCGTAGATTCGTTGCATTTTGCCTCCGGGATTCGCCCCAAACTTAGAGTATCGGAGGTAACGTAGCGTTGACAATTCTTTGCAGGTTACGCTATCGTAAAGACTTTGGTAGTCGTGTGGTTGCCCGCCTGATGGTCCTGGCGTCCTCGTCAGGGGAATCAACGAGCGGTCTTCTTTCGCAGCTTTATTCAATCTGGGAGAGTTTATGTCTACCTATTTCCCCAAACAGGGGGAAATTGTGCGCAAGTGGTACGTCGTGGATGCAGACGGGCAGACGCTCGGGCGCCTGGCTTCACAGGTGGCGCGCATCCTCATGGGCAAAGAGAATCCTCGGTACACGCCGTTTTTGGATACCGGCGATCACGTGATCGTGATTAATGCCGAGAAGGTTCGCACCACCGGCATGAAGGCCGAGAGCAAGGTCTACCAGCACTACACGGGTTACCCGGGCGGGCTGCGGACCGAGGAGTACAAGAAGCGGATGGTGCGCAGGCCGGAGGCGGTGATTGAGGCCGCAGTGAAGCGCATGCTGCCCAAGAACAAGCTGGCGGCGCACATGCTGTCGAAGCTGAATGTGTACAAGGGCGACAAGCACCCGCACCAGGCGCAGCAGCCGCAGGATTTCAAGTTGGAAGTGCGCGAGCACAGGCCGCGAAAAGTGGCGGTGTCGTAAGGCGAGGGCGGATAAGCGGGAGATCCCTCACTACGCCTGAAAAACGGCTTCGTTCGGGATGACGCCATCGAGTCAGGTAAGGTGAGTTAAGAATTCAAGAGGCCGAAGCTTCTGGTTTGAGCTGGAAGCTAAGAGCTAGGAGCTAAGAGCTAAATGGCTGAATTGGTTCAATATTATGGAACGGGGCGCCGTAAGACGGCGATTGCCCGGGTTTATCTGCGTCCAGGCAACGGCGATTTCAAAGTCAACGGACGCGCCTTTGACGAATATTTCGTAACTCCGGCGCAGCGCTCGGCGGCGAAAGCTCCGCTGGCCTCAGCCGAAGCGGCTGCTTCCTTCAACGTGGTCGCCAGTGTTTTAGGCGGCGGCGTGCGGGGTCAGGCCGATGCGGTGAAACTCGGCATTGCCCGCGCTCTCATGCAGTTCAATGCGGAACTGCGCAAGAAACTGAAAGCTGAGGGTTTCGTGAGCCGCGACTCGCGCGGCAAAGAGCGCAAGAAGTACGGACAAAAGGGCGCTCGCAAACGCTTCCAGTTCAGCAAGCGGTAGTGCCGAAGGTGGAGATTTCTCTCTGCGTTCGGAACAAGGCTTTGTATTTAGGTTTGGCTAGAGGCTAAGAGCTAGAAGCTAATAGCTGGTTTTAGGTGTTCAATTCTTCCCGGGCCTCGCGGCGCGGGGACGGGAATGGCAATCCGGAACGAGAGTTTCAAGTTTCGGGTTTCCAGTTTCGAGGAAGTCGAAGCGGGCTGAACGGTCTGCTCGAAACTCGAAACACGAAACTCGACACTAACATCACCGGATGCAGACTAAATAGGAGGTTCATTGGCTACCATCACCATGAAGGAGTTGCTCGAAGCGGGCGTCCACTTCGGGCATCAGACCAAGCGCTGGAATCCCAGGATGAAGGAATACATCTTCGGAGAGCGCAATGGGATTTACATTATTGACCTGCAGAAGACGCTGAAGATGTTCAAGGAGGCGTCGAAGTTCGTGCAGGATCTGGCCGCCGAAGGCAAGATTGTGCTCTTCGTAGGCACCAAGCGCCAGGCGCAGGACGCGATTGCCGAAGAGGCGACCAAGTGCGGCGGGTTCTACATCAACCAGCGCTGGCTGGGCGGTCTGCTCACCAACTGGGTGACGGTGCAGAAGTCGGTGAAGCGGCTGAAAGAACTAGACGAGATGGCCACCGATGGCCGCTACGAGCTGCTGCCGAAGAAAGAAGTCATCAAGCTCGAACGCGAGCGCAAACATCTGCAGGCCAACTTGGCCGGCATCAAGAATATGAACCGCCTGCCCGATGCGATCTTCGTGATCGATTCGAACAAAGAACAGATCGCAGTCCGGGAAGCCCGCAAACTCGGCATTCCCGTAGTCGCAGTAGTCGACACCAATTGCGATCCCAGCGAAGTGGATTATGTGATCCCGGGCAACGACGATGCGTTGCGGGCGATCCGGCTTTTTACCTCGAAGATTTCCGAATCGATCGCCGAAGGCGCGCAGTTGATGACCGACAAGCAGGTCGCGGATATGCAGGCGGCTTCGGATGCGGCGCAAGCAGCCGCATCGGCTCCTGCCGACTACGCTGAGGAAGCGGCGGCGGTGGATGCGAATGAGGACATCAGCATGGAGGAAGTGCTGGGTCCGGGAACGCACAAGAAGCCGGTGGCCAACGAGGACGCGGACCTGCCGAAGGTCGAAAGCCAGACGGTCTGAAAGTACTCAGTACTCAGTTGTTCGTATTCAGTTAGAACCGGATCGGCTGGTTCCGGGCAAGGAAACATACCGGGCATTTGATATGAGACCCGCGCGGGTCGTCCGGCGCGGGTCATCGTTTGTAGTTTCGAGTTTCAGGTTTCGAGTTTCGGGTGGCCTGAAACAAGTACATCGTCTGAAATCACTCGAAACTAGAAACGTGAAACTGGAAACTTTTATGGGTACTACGACAGTGAATATTTCCGCGGCGCAAGTGAAGGATCTCCGGGACAAAACCGGGGCTCCCATGATGGATTGCAAGCAGGCTTTGACCGAAGCCAAAGGTGACATGGAGCAGGCGGTCGTCATTCTGCGCAAGAAAGGCGTTTCAGTGGCGGCCAAGAAGGCAACGCGAGTCACCAGCGAAGGATCGGTGTCGAGTTACATTCACGCCGGCGGCAAGATTGGTGTGCTCGTCGAGGTGAACTGCGAGAGCGATTTCGTGGCCCGCACCGAGGATTTCAAGGAATTGGTGCACGATATCGCGATGCACATTGCAGCCAGCGATCCGAAGTACGTCCGCAAGGAAGATGTGACCGCCGCGGACTTCGCGCGCGAGAAGGAGATTTTTCTTGCGCAAGCCGTCGCCTCGGGCAAGCCGCAGCACATCGCCGAGAAGATGGTCGCGGGCAAGATGGAAAAGTTCTACGAGGAAGTCTGCTTGCTGGAGCAGCCCTTCATCAAGGACCAGACCATCTCGATCGGACAGTTGATCGCGTCCAAGATCGGAAAACTGGGCGAGAACATCGCGGTGCGCCGCTTTGCCCGCTTCAAGGTAGGCGACGCG
>DASYYT010000209.1:0-2956 GCA_035949755.1 Candidatus Sulfotelmatobacter sp. | reverse complement strand
GTTGTTTGCGCCGCATCCGAAAATAGACCCACGGGACCCTGAGTACTGCTGAACGATTCAGTTCGGCCTCTTACCCCCCGCGGAGGCGCTGGTGCGCAAGATTAATCCAGAACTGTGGTTGTTGCTGTTCCTGGTGGTCATTGCTGCGATGGTAAATTTCCTGGTCGCATCGCAGCGCATGGCGCTGGTCTTCTATTTTCTGCCCACGCTGTTCTCCGCCTACCACTTCGGCCGCCGCCACGCCACGCTGACGGCCCTGGCCAGCGTCGCCCTCGTGGTTCTGCTGACCTTCGTGAATCCGGCGATGTTCGCCCGGCGCCTCGAGCTTCCCTTTGCCAAGTGGCTCGACCTGGCGGTATGGGGCGGGGTGCTGATGGTGGCCGGTTACGCCACTGGTTCATTGTATGAGCGCAATCAAAGAACCCTGCGGGAGATGGAAGACGGCTACGACGGCATGCTGGTGATCCTGCAAAATTTTCTTGCCAACCAGAAGTACAGCGATTCCCACGCCTACCGCATTGCCATGTGCGCCACTCGCATTGCTGAAGCGGTCGGCCTCGACACCGGCACAGTCGAAGACATTCGCACCGCGGCCCTGCTTTTTAATATGAAAGAACTGGGCATCACCAACGAGGTGCTTTGCAAAGCCGCGCAAGTTTCGGAGGATGACCTGCAGCCGGGCAAGCAGAATCGCGGCAGGAACATCTCGCGGGGCAGCACTGCGGGCGGATCGTTGCGGCGCTCGATTCCCATCTTCTTAGAGGAACGCCGCTTCCGACAAACCGGCGGGAAACCGGAGGACGAATCCTTCGAGGTACAAATTTTGGTGCTTACTGAAGAATATGAAGCTCTGATCAGTGGGCAGCGCGGCGACAAATTGTCGCCCTCGCAGGCCGGCCAGGAAGTGCTCAAGCGCGCCGAGAAACGCTACGATTCCATGATCGTGAACGCCTTCGCCAACCTCTTTGGCGGGCAGGCGTCCAGCGCCAACGCTTGATTGGTCAGGTCACGCGCCTGGGCGCAACCCTTTCCACATCGCGACGATTCGCGTCTTCAACTCAGCCGTGAGCTTCTCGTAAGCTTCTTCTGAGGCCTCCGCTTCCGGTGGAGGCAGGATCGGATCTCCGAATACCATCCGGAGCGGCTTGAATCCCTGAAACGGCTGGTTCCGCGGCCACGCTTCGTAAAAGCCCTCAATCGCCACCGGCACGATCGGCACCTGCATGTGTATGGAGAGAATCGCCGCGCCTTTTTTGAAGACCTTCGGCGTGCCGTCAATAGACCGCTCGCCCTCCGGATAAAGTATCAGCACGCCTCCATGGCGAAGACCGAATGCGCCGGCGCGCATGGCGGGAATCAAATTGGCATCAGGATCGACGACGATCACCTTGATCGACCGCGCCACGCGGCGCATCAGTCCTTTACCAAAAATTTCGCTCGTGCCCACGGCAAAGGCTCGATAGAACATTTCCGCCGGCAAAATGCCTGCCAGAGGCGCCGGATCAAGATAACTCTCGTGATTCGAGCAAATGATGCAGGCACCGCTCCTGGGTAGCTTTTCGAGTCCGCTGACTCTCAACTTGAATAGATCGAGCGCGACGACCTGGATCAGGCGCGAGACCAAAAACCAGAAGGTATCGTTGAGACGGTTGGGATGTGCCAGCGCAAGCACGTCGGGATCGTCCGGATCTTCCGACAGAATGGCTTTCCAGCCGGCGAAAGTCGGACGTGCTCCCGGGCCTCCAGCGCCAGCGGCAGCACTCTGCAACACAGCATCCACCAGATCGCGAACCGTATAAGTCTCGGCTAATTGCGATTCTTCGACATTGCCCCCCAGTTCTTCTTCCAGCCGGCTCAGCAGGTCGACGCGCTGCATGGAGTCCAGCCCCAGATCGAGTTCCAGGTTCAGCGTGGGCCGCATGGTCGCCGGCGCAGAGCGCGCCGTCTCCCGCACAATCTTCAGGGCGCGCTCCACGTCGGGTTGATTGAGCCACTCCGATTCCTCCGGGGTCAGCGGTTTCTCCGCCGGCAACTCGGAGCCGTCCTCGAGTTTCTTTGCCTGATTTGACCGGACTGTCTTTTCGACCTCAAACCGTTTGATCTTGCGCGTGCTGGTGCGCGGCAGTTCGTCCTGCCAGATTTCATAACTGTTGATGCGCTTGGTCGAGGCAATTTGCGAAGACAACCCCTCAATGTCGAAGCGGATGACTTCCCTGGCATTGACGATCTTGCGCCGCCGGAGCTCGTCGAAGTTCGGAACGATCACCGCGTGCAGGCGATCCCCGCCTTCGCTGGCCTTGCCCTCCAGGCCCAGCACTGCGATCTCTTTGATGAAGGGCGACTTCATGTACTGGGCTTCGATTTCTTCCGGGTAGATGTTCTTGCCGTTGCTAAGGACGATGACTTCTTTCTTCCTGCCGGTCAGGAAAAGATGGCCGTTAGAATCGAAATATCCCAGATCGCCGGTCAGAAACCAGCCATCGCGGAACACCGCCTCGGTGGCATCAGGACGGTTCCAATAGCCCTTCATCACGACCGCGCCGCGCACCGCAACCTCGCCCACCGTGGGACCTTCCTCCTGCGGCTGCGCATCGATGATCTTGCCTTCCACACCCTTCAAGGCTTTGCCAACCGAACCAATCTCATTGTCCCGAGGAGAATTGGCATAGATGGCGGCCGTCGTTTCTGTCAGCCCGTATGCCTGGAGAACGTCAATGCCTAAATCGTAAAACGCGCAGGCGACGGCTGGATCGAAGCGGGATCCTCCCGTCACGAGGTATCGCATCTTCGGGCCGAGCGTCTGGTGTACTTTCCGGAACAGCACTCGCCCGGCATTGATGCCGACTTTACGCAAAGTGCGATTGAGCACCACCATTGCAGCGAAGATCTTCTGAGTAACTCTGCCTCTTTTTGCGATCTCTTGCGTGAGGCGTTCGTGAATGAGATAGAAGAATTG